>CAZLRL010000176.1:0-6242 GCA_964561645.1 uncultured Desulfobacterales bacterium | reverse complement strand
AGGCGCTCCAGGGGCAGGGTCCGGGACAGGTACGCGGCCACGCAGGTGCTGAGGGCCGGAAGGAACAGCCCCTGGATGAAACGAAAACCTACCAGACTCAAAAAATGGGTGCTCGCGGCACACACCAGGCCCGCGCCCCCCACCAGCACCGCGCCCACCCCGATGAGCCATTTGATGGGATAGCGGTCGGCCAGCCAGCCGAAAGGCAGGTTGGCCAGGGCAATCCCCAGGATGACCACGGAAACCGTCACCGACGCCATGGGCGCGCTCACCCCGAATTCCTGCTGGATGATGGGCAGGACCGGCTGGGTGAGATACAGGTTGCTGATGGCCGCGGCCACTAAAGTAAAAACCAGGGCCTGGAGGCGGATGAAATTTGATTCAGCCATAAGCTGAAAAATCCAGCTATTTTACGCTAAACTTATATCCGGCAACAAATAGAGAATATTATCATGAAGAAGCGCTTTCGGGTCTGGCATTCCCGAACCGCCCAGAGTCCCATCCCTTTTGAGGTAGCGATGAACCCTCGTAATCTCTTGTCCTTCTTTATCAAAATAAGATATAATTTGACTGCGTGAACAACGAGGTATTCTGGGTTTGGTTCTTGTGACATGCATGTTGTAAATTGTTTCTTTGGTAAATTCTTTCGATTTCATTCTCGATATGTAGTTGTTATCGTTGAATATTTTTCTTATTTCCTCTTCGCTGACAAATTTTACGGGTGGTTCAGGCATGCTTGACCTCGAAAACAAAATCAGGGACCATATTTATCAATATATTCAGGGTCATATATCATTAAACGAGTTTCAGGCCTGGTTCATCCCCGCTACCTGGAATATTCATCAGATTGGAGAGCCGGTGACCAGAGGGATGGTGGCGCAAATTATTGGTCGACTGGCAGAATATTTAAATGGTGATTGGTCGCAAGATGAATTCAAAGATATATTGAGAAGAATTGCTCAAAACATAACTATTCCCCAAGAAAGACAGATTATAACTTCAACCGATTCCGACACTATCACGTTGGAGGAGCAAGGGGAGCAGATTTCTCAGGTTTATAGTCAATTGTCAGAGGGGTCTTCGCATAAAAATTATCATCAAGAAATATTTCAAACCAATATACCCCTTCGCCTTTCGTTTGCATAACATTATTTAAAATCACATTATTTCCTTTTCCATCCCCTTCGAAGTTAATAGGCAAAGAAAAGATTTTTCTTCCTTCTCTTTCCTTGCCGTTTGGTTCCTTAAGAACAATACGCAGTTCCTTTTTTCCCTTGAATCCACCTGAATTGAGTGAAATAACCAGCGTATAACTTATAGGAATCTCAGGCATCTTCTCGGGTGAATCGGGTGTCATATGTGTTACTGTAATACGATCAACTATTCTTATAATGCTTATGACCCCATCCTTTTCCTCTAACGTTTTTTCACAAATTACAGCCACTTGAAGATAAGGGCCATTGTCTTCGGTGCTCATGGTCGTCTCCCTCTAATATTTATAAATATTACGGATAAATGCGGTCCAACAGGCGCGGGAAGGGGATAGCCTCCCGGACGTGTTTGAGGCCGCACAGCCAGCCCACCACCCGCTCCAGGCCCAGGCCGAAACCGGCGTGGACCACGCTGCCGTAACGCCTCAGGTCCAGGTACCACTCCAGGGATTCCTGGGGCAGGTGGTGTTCTTCGATGCGGTCCAGGAGGATCTGGAGGTCCGCCACCCGCTGGGAGCCGCCGACGATCTCGCCGTAGCCCTCCGGGGCCAGCATGTCCACGCACAGGGCCAGGCGCGGGTCTTCCGGGTCGGCCTCCATGTAGAAGGCCTTGCAGCTCAGGGGGTAGCGGTGCAGAATGAGGGGCCGGTCGAAAAGCTGGGACAGCACGGTTTCCTCATCGCCCCCGAAGTCCTCTCCCCAGGGCACTTCTGTGCCCTTTTCTTTGAGGCGCTCCAGGGCTTCGCCGTAGCTCAGGCGGGGGAAGGGTCCGGCCAACACTGCCTCCAGGGGTTTCGGGTCCCGCTCCAGAATATCCAGTTCCGCCCGGCGGTTCTGAAGGACCCTTAGGACCAGGGTGCGCACCAGGGCCTCGGCTGTCTGCATGACGTCTTCGAGGTCGGCAAACGCGGCTTCGGCCTCCACCATCCAGAATTCCGTCAGGTGGCGCCGGGTTTTGGACTTTTCGGCCCGGAAGGTGGGCCCGAAGCAATACACCTTGCCCAGGGCCATGGCCGCGGCCTCGAGATAGAGTTGACCGCTCTGGGAGAGATAAGCCTTGCCCCGGTCGAGGTAGTCGGTCTCGAAGAGGGTGGTGGTGCCTTCGCACGCGGTGGGGGTGAGGATGGGGGTGTCCACCAGGACGTAGCCCTGGTCATGAAAAAAGTCCCGGCAGGCCCGGGAGACTTCGTCCCGAAGGCGCATAATAGCCTGCTGGCGGGGGGACCGGAGCCACAGGTGGCGGTGGTCCATAAGGAAGCCCACGCCGTGTTCCTTGGGCGCGATGGGATAATCCTGGGACACAAACAGGGGAGTGAGGCCGGTGACTTCGAGCTCGAAGCCCCCCGGGGCCCGGGGCTCGCTTTTGACCAGGCCGGTGAGGGTCAGGGAGGATTCCAGGGTCAGGTCATCGAACGCGGCAAAATCCTCTTCCGGCAGGCGGCCCTTGACCAAGACGCCCTGGGCCAGGCCGGTGCCGTCCCGGAGGACGACGAACCGCACCTTGCCGCTGGAGCGCAGATGGGTGACCCAACCCTTGAGAGTCACCAATTTTCCGACATGTCGGAACAAGTAACTTATGGGACAATGGGGCGGACGGGTATCGGACTCGGGGGGCATCGGCTTCTCGGGCAGGTAGGGGAAAAATCACATCATGATCTTGATGTGCGCCCTGTCCTTCTGGTTTTTAATCCAGTCCTGGAAAGTCTCCTCCATCTTCCGGCGCTGCAACATGGCCCGAATTCGCGATTCCGCCTCCTCAAAGGAGAGGCTGCGGCTGCCATCCCGGCGGTCCACCACCTGCACCAGGCGAAAACCTTCCAGGGTTTCCACCGGCGCGGTGTCCCCGGGTTTCACAGAAGAGAGGAACTGGGCCAATTCGGGGTCCAGGTCCCGGGCGGCCACAAAGCCCAAATCCTGGTTCATGACCCCGTGCTTCTGGGCCAGGGCGTTGAGGGAGGCACCCTGGCGGTGCTCCTGGAGGATCAACTCGGCCTTTTTGCGCAATTCCTGCTTCTGGGTCTCGCTGGCACCCGGAGGCAGGGGCATGTTGATCATCTTCAAATGAATCTCTTTGCCGCTGGTTTTGGGATATTCCTGATCATAGAACCGGCGCACCTCTTCATCGGTTACCACGACCTTGGACCCTGCCACCACACTTATGAGGCGCTCATGGGTCATTTGGTCGGCCAGTTGCTGCTTGAAGCTTTCCAAGGTCAAGCCGTTTTTGGACAACATCCGGCTCAGGGTTTCATCATCCGCGATGCTGTTCCTTTTTTTAAATTGCTCCAAGGCCTTTTCCACTTCTTTTTCCGACACGGTGATGCCCCGGCGTCTGGCCTCCACCTTGGCTAATTTTTGCAAAATGAGCGCGTCCAAAAGTTGGCGCTGTAAATCTTTGCCACTGCCGGTGGGCATTTTCATGCCGGGTTGGGATTGAATGACCTTGGCCATTTGTTCCACTTCCGACATGCTGATCACTTCCTCGTTGACCACGGCCACGATGCGTTCCACCACTTCCGCGGCCGCAACGCCCCAGAAAATGGCCACCCATACACCCACAAGAAGAATTACCTTCATCCAGTGCACACTTCTTGTCAGCATAATATTACCTCTCACTCCCCCTTAACAAAAGTTTCCAATTCTTTCAAGCAGTTTTCCAAGCTGGTCCAGGAAGCCCCGTCTTGCGGGAGCTTCAGCCGCAGGGTCTGGTCGGGGCTCAGGCGCCATTTTTCAGGCTTTTTTTGTAAATGAACCAACAGGCGGGGCAAATCGAGACGTTCGGGCGCGGCAAATTGGAAAACCGCAAAACCGTTTTGCACTTCCAGGCGGCTGATGCCCATCTGCCGGAGCCGTTCCTTGGTGCGCACGACCTTAAGAAGCTCCCGCCCTTCCGCCGGGATAGGGCCGAAGCGGTCCATCATTTCCTCTTCCAGTTCATCGATCATCGGCGGGCTCAGGCGGCCCGACAGGCGCCGGTACAGGGCCAGGCGCTGCTGAATATCGGGCACGTAATCTTCCGGGAGATAGGCCGCCACGGGGAGGCGGATTTCCGGTTCCGGGGCTTCTTCCGCGGCCTCGCCCTTGAAGTGCTTGATGGCCTCCTCCAGGAGCTGCAGGTAGAGCTCGTAGCCCACCTCGGCCAGGTGGCCCGATTGGGCCTGGCCCAGAAGGTTGCCCGCGCCCCTGATCTGCAGGTCGTGGAGCGCGATCTTGAAGCCGCTTCCCAGTTCGGTAAACTCCATGAGGGCTTTGAGGCGCTTCTGGGCCTCCGAGGGCAAGGCCGCTTCTTCAGGCACCAGCAGATAGGCATAGGCCTGGGCCTGGCTGCGGCCCACCCGACCCCGCAACTGGTAAAGCTGGGCCAGCCCCATGGTGTGGGCCCGATTAATAATAATGGTGTTGGCGGCCGGGACGTCGAGGCCGGCCTCGATGATAGCGGTGCAGACCAGGACGTCGACTTCGCCCCGCCAGAAGCGCACCATGACCTGCTCGAGCTGGCGCTCCGGCATCTGGCCGTGGGCCATGGCCACCCGGGCCTCGGGGACCATTTCCTGGACATAGCGGGCCCAGGTATTGAGGTTTCTGACCCGGTTATGGACAAAGAAAACCTGCCCCTGGCGGGCCAACTCCCGTCGGATGGCGGCCTGAATCACCGCCCTCTCGGGGCGGCACAGGTAGGTACGGATGGCCCGGCGATTTTCCGGCGGCGTGTTGATGACGCTCAACTCCCGCAAACCCGTCAGGGAGAGCTGCAAGGTGCGGGGAATGGGGGTGGCGGTCAAGGTGAGAACGTCCACCGTGCGCCGCCACTCCTTGAGTTTTTCCTTCTGCTTCACGCCGAAACGCTGCTCTTCATCGATGATCAACAGCCCCAGATTGCGAAAAGTGACGTCTTTGGACAGGAGGCGATGGGTGCCGATGACGATGTCCACTTTCCCCTCGGCCAACTCGCTGACCAGGCGTTTTTGCTCCGCGGCCGATTTGAAACGGCTCAAGACCCTGACCTCCAGGGGATAGGGGGCCAGGCGCCTGGTAAAGGTGTCATAGTGCTGTTCCGCCAACACGGTGGTGGGGACCAGCAGCGCCACCTGGTAGCCGTCCATCGCGGTCTTGAACGCGGCCCTGAGGGCCACTTCGGTCTTGCCGTAGCCCACGTCTCCGCAAATGAGGCGGTCCATGGGCTTGTCCGCGCTCAGATCTTCCAGGACCTCCTGGATGGCCTGCTGCTGGTCCTGGGT
The DNA here is from genome assembly GCA_964561645.1 of uncultured Desulfobacterales bacterium. Taxonomy (GTDB): domain Bacteria; phylum Desulfobacterota; class Desulfobaccia; order Desulfobaccales; family 0-14-0-80-60-11; genus JBGSLA01. The sequence goes on along the minus strand of CAZLRL010000176.1, from coordinate 793 downwards.
TTCCTCATAGGAAAATGTGGCCTCGAATTCCCGGAACACCGGGTCCGGAGGGCTGAAGGCATGGCCCGGCAACACCCGGCGGGCGGCGTAGAGTTCCACCAGTTCCCGGGCGATTTTTTCCACCGCCTTTTTGACCCGCTTTTTGGTTTTTTCCCAGGCCTTGCCCCCCAATTTATCCACCCGGGGGGCCACACCTTCCACGCCCAGATATTTTTGCACCAGGTGCAGGCGGTCCACCGGCATGAACAGGCGGTCGCCGTTCTGATAGGCCAGCTCCAGAAAATCGTTGACCCCGGCGCCGGCTTCAAGCTTGACCAGGCCGTGGTAGACGCCGATGCCGTGGTCTACGTGGACGACGAAATCCCCTTCATTGAGGTCCCCCAGGGAAGTGAGGTATTGGGGCGGACGGCTTTCCCGGCGGCGGCGCCCTTCGGGCCGATAGCCCAGGGCCTCATCTTCAGAGAGGACGATGAGCCCTGAGGCCGGGAGGCGAAAACCGCCGGAGATTTCACCGGCGGTGATTTCCACCAGGCGGGGCGCCTCCCAGTCCGGGTGGGGATTGATCTCGCAGGTCAGGCCCTCGGCCGCCAACAGTTGGGCCAGGCGCTGGGCCCGGTGGCGGTTGAGAGCCACCAGGACCACGTGGTACCCCTGGTCCTGCCAGTCCGCCAGGCGCTGGGCCAGGGCCGGCACCAGACGGCCGTCTTCACCGCCGGCCTCGGCCAGTTCCTGGGCCAGGCCCTCGTTTTTCTCCGTTTGAATGACAAAGCGGCTGGGCCCCTCGGTGTCGCCC
>CAZLRL010000175.1:0-6261 GCA_964561645.1 uncultured Desulfobacterales bacterium | reverse complement strand
CCTGGCTGTCCTGGGTGCCTCCCAGAACCCCCTCGCCTTCGGACTGTGTCAGCAGCGGCAGCGGCCGGGCCGAACCGGGAAAGGCGCCGGAATTCATGCCCAGGCAAAAAACCCGCTCAAAGTCCAACCCCCGCATCTCCAGCCAGCCCAGCACCTGGACGCCGGCCTCCTCGACGCCGGGCCCGGGCAGCACTACCTCACCGGCGCCGTGGTTCAGCCAGGACAGGACCCCGGCCGGCGGCAGAACCTCGTCCCCGAACGCGGCCGCGAAGTCCCGTAACACCGTCTCAATCCGGTTGAAATGCGACGTTTCCTGCTCTTCCAGGCTGCCGGGAAATTGCAGGCGCGTCCAGGCGTCCTGGAGCCAGTCCACCCATTGGGCCCCGGTCAAGCGCGTCCAGGCATGGGTGGACCAGATATGCTCCAGGTCGGCCAGGAGGCCGGACAGGGCCGGGTCTGCGGAGAGGCCCCGGGCCGCCACCGCCCGCAGTGAGGCCCAGCTCTGGGCCACGCCCCGGTCCCGGAAACGCCGGTCCCAGACAGCCAGCTTGGCCTGATGGGGTTGGGCGGCCTGATAATAGGGAGAAAGCAGCAGGGCCACCAGGTCCTCCCGGCGCTCGTCCTGGGCCAGAAAGATCAGGGGCAGCAGGGCCGCGTTCCACAAGGGGGTGTCGGCCAGGGACGGCCCGTGGGAGAGGTTATAGGCGCAGCCGGACTCTCCCGCGGCGGGCCCCAGAAGCTCCCGGAGGAAACTCTGAAAACGGGGGGCGTAGCGGTCCAGGACCGGGGAGGTCACGGCCAGGCGGTGCAGGGGAATCTGTTCCGTTTGGTGGCATTCCAGCAGCCGGGCCGCGACCCAGGCCATTTCCTCTTCCCGGTCCGGCAGCTCCAGGCCTTCCCGGAGATGATCCGGGTTGCCCCGAAGCAAAAGGCGGGTGACGGGGATGTAGCGAGCTACGGCTTCCAGCCAGCGTTCCTCCAGAGGGGCCAGGGTTTGCAGGCCCACCACCACAAGCCGGGACGGCAGAGAACCCCTGGCTTGATCCAGATGCGCCAGCAGGTAATCCGGCACCTCACCCGGGGCCAGCCAGCCCTGATTCCGGAGAAGTTCCCGGTAAATCCGGGTGACCCCCCGGCGCCAGCCCACCAGGGGCGTCTCCGCCGGAGACGGGGCATCCAGGGGCAGGGCGTGGCGCAAAAGCAGGTCGTGGGCCTCGTCCAGGGCCTGGGCCCACTCCAGGTCGGGGGAAGTTCCCTCCAGGGGCGGACCCGACTCGAGGGCCCGGCGCCACAGACCCAGGCGTACCAGTGGCGGGGCCAGAGCGCAGGGAGGCCAGAGATGGTGATAAAGCTCCCGCCACCAGTCGGGAAAGGTGGCAAAATTCAAAGGTTCCCAGGCGACGCGGCCTAGCTTTAGGTTGGCCAGCCGCTGCTTATGCCAGACCTGCCGGGCCAGGCGGCGGTGGGGGACGACGATCAGGGTATCGGGCTCGGTCTCATCCAGAAGATTTTGTTGAAGCGCGGCGCTGGAGGAAAAACTTCTCAGGTGGGCCATAAATGAAATTTTGGTGGAAATTCAGACCACTCCAGCTGGTTCATTATTGTTCCCAAGTACAACTTGGGAACGAGTTTGAAGAATATTTCTTCATTTGGCCGGATCTGTTTTGGGCTTACGCTTTTTTTGTGGAGGTTTACGAGAAGGAGTTGAGGCTTCTTTTTCTTTTTCAGCCTGGAAGGGCTCCAGGAAATTCGTGGTTGGCAAGTAAAAGGGTCCCCAAAGACTCCGCCCTGTAACCATCAAAAGAAATTCCCTGGCCGACGAATAAAGAATGGAGGCGCCATTGGTGCGCACCAAAAGGGGCGCCTGCTTTTCCTCCACATCCTCAGCAACCTCGAAAAAGCCAACGCATTCAAGGTTGATCCTATAAGGCAGGTTCTTATCGGTTGCCCCCGAAGTTAACCCAAGAGTCACCTGCCATTTTCTGGGATTGTTCTGGTGTTGGGCCAATTGGACCTTCGTTTGCACCCCGGCGTCTGCTTGTTCCTCAATTTCGGGCTGAAAAATCTGATTTGCCTCTATTTCCACTTTGGGAAAAAAGTGAGCTTCAAGCTGCAGGGGCAAGAATCTCATCTACATCTTCCTCGATCTGAGTTGTAGACACGGTCCGGTATTCGTCAGCTCCGAAGCTCGAAAAGGATTTAAGCTTCCTGACGGGAGCCGCCTGAATTAACGTCACTTCATATTCCTGAGGGCTCACATGAAGGTGTAACTGTCCCCCCACGGCGCGGGCCAGGCGCACCATGGTTTCCACGGTGAAGTTGGCATTACCGCCAAAAATCTTGGTAACGTATGCAGGAGAAGTGCCCAAACGCCGCGCCAGTTCAGCGCGGGAAATGTTCCCCTGTTCAGCGAGCTTATGGATTTCTTCCGTAAAGGTAGAAATGGCGCGGGCCACCCAGTAGGAATCCCTCTTTTTGGCCTCAGAAAGAAGAGTTTGTAAAGATTTAATCTTCTTAGCCATACTATTCATTCTCACTTTCATCCTCATCCAAGAGAATGTCTATGTCTCCTTGGGCAAGAGCGGCAAAGTATCGTCTGCGGCAATCCAGGGCCCGATTCTTTTCTATTCTGGGAGTCTTCTGACTCTGCTTGAAAAATCCGTGGGAACAGACGATTATTTCTTCTCTTTCGCCATAAAACCATAAAACTCGCAGCTTGCCTTCACGAAATTCCCAGATCTCTTGGCCTATTTTTCGGCAAATTTCCTGCCTTCTTGAAGGCCCCTGACGAGCGGTCTCTTCCAAGCGATGGTACATCCGTGCCGCTTGGTCAGAGAAATCACCTTCTAGTTGATTGAGAAATTCCAGGAGCTGGCAATCACCCCGGCCGGAACAGACCGCCAAAACGCGGTAGTTTCCTTCCAGGAGCAAGCGAAGCTTCATGTTTACGTCTTCAAATTTAACCTTCAGGTTAATTATGTCAAGAAAAAATTTAACTTAAAAGTTAAATGTCACACTTTACGGCCCTGTTTAGTCAGGATATTTAAGATTCCGTGGGTTTCTCATTCAAGAAACTTCGCAACTCCTCTCCCTCCAGGATCTCTTTGTCCAGGAGAACTTTGGCCACCTGGTCCAGGGTGTCCTGTTTGGCCTCCAAAATTTCTTTGGCCCGTTTGTAGGCCCTATCAATCAGGCTGCTCACTTCCTGGTCGATCTCCTGGGCCGTGGCTTCGCTGTAGTCCTTGGTGGTGGGGGGCATCATGGCCTCCAGAAACAGGGGCCGCCGCTCCCGCTCGAAGGTGAGGGGCCCCAGGCGCTCGCTCATGCCGTATTCCCGCACCATGGAGCGGGCGATGTCGGTGGCCCGGTAGAGGTCGTTTTGGGCCCCGGTGGAGATTTCCCCGAAGTGGACCTCCTCGGCCACCCGGCCCCCGAGCATCACGGCCATGCGGTCCTCCAGTTCGCTTTTGGTCATGAGGTAGCGGTCCTCGGTGGGGAGCTGCATGGTGTAGCCCAAAGAACCGATGCCCCGGGGGATGATGGACACCCGGTGCACCGGGTCCACGTTGGGGAGGCCCTCGGCCACCAGGGCGTGGCCGGCCTCGTGGTAGGCCACGATCTCCTTTTCCCTGGGGTTCATCATGCGGTTGCGCTTCTCGAGGCCCGCCACCACCCGGTCAATGGCCTCCTCGAAGTCGCTCATGGTAACCGCCATGCGGTTTTTGCGGGCCGCCAGCAGCGCGGCTTCGTTGACGATATTGGCCAGATCGGAGCCCACCATGCCGGGGGTCCGGGCCGCCAGGGTGCGCAGGTTGACGTCAGGGTCCAATTTGACGTTTCGGGTGTGGATTTTCAGGATGTCCTCCCGGCCCGGGAGACCGGGGCGGTCCACCAGTATCTGGCGGTCGAAGCGCCCCGGGCGGATGAGGGCCGGGTCCAGGATCTCCGGCCGGTTGGTGGCGGCCATCAGGATGACGCCTTTTCTGGTGTCGAAGCCGTCCATTTCCGACAACAGCTGGTTCAGGGTATTTTCCCGCTCCTCGTGGCCGGACAGGGGGCTCATGCCCCGGGCCTTACCCAGCGCGTCCAGTTCATCGATGAAAATGATGGCCGGTGCTTTTTCCTGGGCCTGCTGGAAGAGGTCCCGCACCCGGGCCGCGCCCACGCCTACGAACATTTCCACAAAATCCGACCCGGTGAGGCTCAAAAAGGGCACCCCGGCTTCGCCGGCCACGGCCCGGGCCAACAGGGTCTTGCCGGTGCCCGGCGGACCCACCAGCAGCACGCCTTTGGGGATTTTGCCCCCCAGGACCTGGAATTTGCCGGGATTCTTGAGAAATTCGATGATTTCCTTGAGTTCTTCTTCGGCCTCGTCGACCCCGGCCGCGTCCGCGAAGGTCACCTTGGTCTCATCTTCCACATAGAGCCGGGGCTTACTTTTGCCGATGGACATGAGGCCCCCCGGACCGCCCCCGATGCGGCGAAAAATGAACAGCCACAGGCCGATGAGCAGCACCATGGGCAAAACCCAGGACAGGAGCGCGGTGAGCCAGGCGCGCTCGGGCAGGGCCCGGTACTTGATGCCCTGCTTGTCCAGGCCCTTCAGGAGGTCCGGGGCTTCCATTCTGACGGTGGTAAAGACCGGTTTTTTGGCAAACTGCTTTTCCAGCTTTTTAGCCAGATCCGGGTCATCGGTCTCCTGGGCCAGATATTCCACACCCTTGGGCAGCAAGATGCCGGTGATGTTTTCGTTGGAGATTTCCAGGTCATTGACGCCTTTGATTTCCACCAGACGGCGAAAATCCCGGTAGCTCACCTGATAGGAGCGTTCCAGGGAAAAAAAGGTCTGGATCAGCACAATGATCACGAAGAAGGAAAGGAAATACCAGATGGAAAAACGCATGGGGGGTTTGGCGGACATAATCACCTCGAACCGACGCCGATGACGGCGAACTGGCAATCAGTATATGTTAGGGGAAAATAATGCGCAAGTTGGTCTTTCTATTCCCAAAGACCGAGAAGGCCTTCATTTTCTTCGCAATTGTGGTAACATAACAAGGCAATCCCGGGGAGGGCGGATTTTTTGCGTCCCCGGCGCTCCCCCGGAATATCCTGCCTGTCGAGGTCAGCCCGTGAAAGCCATGCTCCTGGAGTTTCCCGGCCCGGTGTCCAGCTCTCCTTTGAAACCCGTGGAACTGCCGCCTCCGGTGCCCGGTCCGGGGCAGATCCTCATCCAGATAAGCCATTGCGGAGTTTGCCACACCGATCTCCATATTGTGGAAGGGGAGCTCCCCCTGGAGCGGCTGCCGGTCATTACCGGCCACCAGGTGGTGGGGCAGGTGGTGGACCAAGGCCCCGGCGTCTTGCGCTTTGCGCCCGGAGACCGGGTGGGCCTGGCCTGGCTGTTCAAGACCTGCGGCGTTTGCCGCTTCTGCCTGATGGGACAGGAGAACCTGTGCGAGTCCTCGGAATACACCGGCTTGCACCGGGACGGGGGGTTTGCCGAGCAGGTGGTGGCCGAAGCCGACTTTGTCTATCCCCTGCCCGCGGATCTGCCGGGAGAGGTGGCCGCGCCGCTGCTCTGCGCCGGCATCATCGGCTACCGCTCCCTGCGGCGGTCGGACATCAAACCCGGCGGGCGCCTGGGGCTTTACGGCTTCGGGGCCTCGGCCCACATCGCCATCCAGGTGGCCCGCTACTGGGGCTGCGAGGTGCTGGTTTTCACCCGGAGCGCCGGCCACCAGGAACTGGCCCGGGAACTGGGCGCCGTGTGGGTGGGCCAGGCCCGGGACACCCCGCCCGACAAACTGGATGCAGCCATTATTTTCGCACCGGCCGGCAACCTCGTGCCCGAGGCCTTGCGGGTGCTGGAGCGCGGCGGCACTTTGGCCCTGGCCGGCATTCACATGTCCGCCATCCCATCTCTTGATTATCAGAAGCATCTTTACTTTGAGAAAACCCTGCGTTCGGTGACGGCCAGCACCCGGCAGGACGGGCGGGAACTGCTGGAGTTGGCGGCCCAGATCCCCATTCACCCCCAGGTGCAGCTTTTTTCGCTGGAGGAGGCCAACGAGGCTTTGCAGCGCCTGAAAGCGGGCAAGATCGACGGCGCCGCGGTGTTGGCTCTGTGAGGGATTTAAAGCCCTGGGGATATTTTAAAATGTAGCCGCAGGCTTCAGCTTGCGAAAAAAGTTATGAAAAAAGCGCAGGCTGGAAAGCCTGTGCCACCAGGCATCTTTAAAGCAATTAAGGAAGAATCTC
>CAZLRL010000174.1:471-6283 GCA_964561645.1 uncultured Desulfobacterales bacterium | reverse complement strand
CACGCCCGGTCGCTTAAGTTCGCGCATCCCCGCACCGGGGAGCCGGTGGTGGGCAAGGCGCCGGTGCCCGAGGATTTTCAGGCGGTGGTTCAGTTCCTCAGGAGTCTCGGTGTATCAGGGTGGTCACCGCCCACCGGTGAAATTGAGATTTTGTTGGATTTAAAAGAAAATTAGTTCTCTCATTGATTTATTCAATGCTCCCCTTCATTGACGTGCGCGTGGCCGATTATTGCAAAATTGCGTTCAACTATTGCTTAGGTCTTTATTTGCCCATCGGCCGCTCCCTGTGGTTCGAGGGGGAGGAGTCGGCCACGGCCGGCAAAGCCTGTAACTTGAATTTTGACGAATATATGACGGCTCTGTTGGCCTCCATCTTTGTTAAGGAAGGACCTGATGCCAGGATTTTGACTTTCTATGCTGCGATTCCGGGACGTTTCGCCGTTTCCCTGTGCTCGTCCGACCGGTTGAACCTTTTCAAGTCCTCTCAATCAATCTCGGACTTGCCGGGATGTAGCGACCGGCGCCATGATTTTATCCCTCAAGTGGCGGCCCCGTTTCTGCTCTATGACAGCGGCGCGGTTACCCGCTTGTATCCGCTGGAGCAGCCCCAGCGGACCGCCTTCTATGTGTGGGATTTTGGCGACTGTTTGGGTAACTTCATAAAGGAGGTTGAAAAAACTTTTTATTTTCGCATTCTTAATGATAAAAATACCTATTATCAATATTCCGTGGTTCCCAAAAATCAAAAGACTTCTATAACATACCTTGGCGGCTCTAATACGGTTCATCACGCCTTTTGTCAGGTAATGTAGGGCGGGCCCTGCCCGCCGCATAATATGATGGGCGGAGCCCACCTTACGTGTAAGGGGTTGGGGGAGGGAGTTTGAGGGAGGAGAGGATTTCAGTTTGAAAGGGGAAATAGGTTAAAAAGGGAAAAAGGCGAACCTTGGAGAATATAGTCATAATCAGAATTTTCTTTGCGCCTCTTGGCCGTTTCACCTTTTCCTTATTTCCAGTTGCTCTGGCCCCCTCCCTCAGGATCAAACAAAATCACCATGCTCAAAGTTGCGCTGACGGGGGGGCCGGGGTCCGGCAAGTCCACGGTGGCCCGGATGTTTCGGGACCTGGGGGCCGTGGTCATTGATGCCGATGAGGTGGCCAAGGACGCGGTGGCCCCGGGGCAGCCGGCTGGGGAGGAGCTGCGCCGGGAGTTCGGGCCTGGTTATTTCCGGGAGGATGGCACTCTTGAGCGGGCCAAGATGGCGGAGCTGGTGTTTCAGGACCGCGAGGCCCGTAGCAAATTAAACGCTATTGTTCACCCTGAGGTCCGCCGGGAAATCACCCGGCGCTGCCGGGAGCTGGCGGCCCGGGGCGTCAGGCTGGTCATGGTGGAAATACCCCTGCTGTTCGAGGCGGGGTTGGAAAAAAACTATGACCTGGTTATCGTGGTGGATGCCGGGGAAAAGGAGCAAATCGAGCGACTTACGGCCCGGGACGCCAGGCCTGCCCGGGAAGCGGCCGGGATTCTGGCGGCCCAATGGCCCCTGAGCGCCAAAGTTGCGCGGGCACACTTCGTGGTGGACAACCGGAATTCCTTGGAGAGCACCCGGGAACAGGTAAAAAAACTGTGGCAACGGCTGCAAAATGAGCTTGACAAAGATTTTGAAAAAAGTTAGCGTCGCAAGCAACCTTCCTTTAAGTTTTTCGGACTTAATCCGAAACTAAAGTAAGTCCGTGACCCTATTGACCTCCTGGATTGAGACAACAATTTCTGAAGAGCTACCCGAACTTTGTTTCCCAAGTCTTCGGGTAGGAATTATGTAATTGCTTATCTATTTTTGACAACACTTTCCCTCATTAACAACTGCGCCATTAAGGCGGTATGGAAGGCAGCGCCTTGGATTCGCTGCACCGGCAACACTATTGTTGTATGCCAGAGGTAAGAATGAATCTTTCGGAATTGAAACACAAGAAAATCAACGAACTGGCCACTTTGGCCCGGGACCTCAATGTGGAGGGGGCCAGCGGTTTAAGGAAGCAGGAGCTTATTTTCGCCATCCTCCAGGCCCAGGTGGAGAAAAACGGGGTCATTTTCGGAGGCGGCGTGCTGGAAATATTGCCGGACGGGTTCGGATTCCTGCGGGCGCCGGACTACAATTATCTTCCCGGCCCGGACGACATTTATGTCTCCCCGTCGCAGATTCGGCGCTTCAATCTGCGCACCGGGGATACCGTCGCCGGTCAGATCCGGCCACCCAAAGAGGGGGAGCGTTACTTCGCCCTGCTCAAGGTGGAAGCGGTCAATTTTGAAGACCCCGGCATGGCGCGGGAAAAAATCCTTTTTGACAACCTGACGCCGCTTTATCCCGACGCGCGCCTCGAACTGGAGACCGACTCCGACAATTATTCGGCCCGGGTCATGGACCTCATGACTCCCATCGGCATGGGCCAGCGGGGGCTGATCGTGGCCGCGCCCCGCACCGGCAAGACCATGCTGCTCCAGAATATCGCCAACTCCATCGCGCGCAATCACCCGGAAGTGGTGCTCATCGTGCTGTTGATCGACGAGCGGCCGGAGGAAGTGACGGACATGCAGCGCTCGGTCAAGGCCGAGGTGATCAGTTCCACTTTTGATGAGCCGCCCCAGCGCCACATCCAGGTGGCGGAAATGGTCCTGGAGAAGGCCAAGCGCCTGGTGGAGCACAAGCGGGACGTGGTCATCCTGCTGGACTCCATCACCCGCACGGCCCGGGCTTACAATACCGTGGTGCCCGCCAGCGGCAAGATCTTGAGCGGCGGCCTGGACGCCAACGCGCTGCAGCGGCCCAAGCGCTTTTTCGGCGCGGCCCGGAACATCGAGGAGGGCGGCAGCCTCACCATCATCGCCACCGCGCTCATCGACACCGGCAGCCGCATGGATGAGGTCATCTTCGAGGAGTTCAAGGGCACCGGCAACATGGAAATCCACCTGGACCGCAAGCTCACCGAAAAACGCATCTTCCCCTCCATCGACATCAACCGCTCCGGCACCAGGAAAGAGGAACTGCTCCTGCCCCCCGAGGACCTGAACCGCATCTGGATTCTGAGAAAACTCCTGTCCCCTTTGAGCCCGGTGGACAGCATGGAGTTTTTGCTGGAAAAGCTCAAGGATACCAAGAACAACGCCGACTTCCTGGCCGCCATGAACCGCTGATAAAAGTTCGAAGTTTTGAGTTTTGAGTTTCGGGTTAGAAGCTCCATGCTCGTGGAGGGGAGCTCATTTGCCCTGGGTAAAGTTGCGGTTAAAGATACCCTTGCCAGTGGAGTCAACCAAATTGGTGCGTGAGACGCACCCTACATAATTTTGGGCCCTCGCTGAGAACTCATTCCCAAGTTGTACTTGGGAACCAGAACAGTTCTCCAAAAATACCTTTTTCTCCTGTCCGGACCCGGATCTTGTCATCTTTCAGGGCAAACCGCCGAGCCCAGCATTCCCAGGTTGTTATCAGGCTTTTTTCCGTGCAGGCCTCCCCCTGATATACCCTAAATTCCTTGACAGCCGCGGGGGTGAGGGGTAGGCTGGGGGCTGAGAACATTGGTGGCAATAAAGCCGCTGGGCTAATAGTTGCTCCTCAGGAGGAGTGCATGCAGATTCCGGTTCTATCTTCGGTGACGGTGGAAGTGGTGGTGGACAATTTCTTCGACGTGTTCGAGCCCTCCAAGCCCGGTCTGGTGGAGCGGGCCGTGGTGGGTCGGCTGCCCAAACCGCTGATGGCGGCCCACGGCCTGTCCTTCTGGCTGACTCTGAATCAGGACGGCCAAACTTCTCAGATACTCATGGACACGGCCAATTCGCCCCTGCCCCTGTTCAATAACCTGGAGGCCCTGGGGCATGAGCCCGGGGAGGCGCAGGCCCTGGTGGTGAGCCACGGCCATCCGGACCACTACGGCGGCCTGTTGGAGTACTTGAATCGCCGGGGGCCCGGGCTGCCCGTGTATCTTCACGAAGATTGTTATTTCCCCAAGCTCCTGATCACTCCCCGGGGCCGCGTGGGCCCCTGGAAACTGGAACGGGGCGAACTGGTGGACCGGGGTGCGGAACTCCGGGAAAATCGGGGCCCGGCGCTGGTCCAGGATCTGGCTCTGCTGACGGGGACGGTGGAGGCCACCACCCCTTATGAAACGCCTCTTCCCGGACCCAAGCGGGTGGTCAACGACAAGGAGGAAGCCGACCCCTTCACGGACGAGCAGGCCCTGGTGATGAACGTGAAAGACCAGGGGTTGGTGATCGTCGGCGGCTGCTCTCACCCCGGCATAGTCAATATGGTGAAATACGCCCAGAAGCTCACCGGCGTGGACCAGGTGGCCGCTATTCTGGGGGGCTTTCACCTCACCGCCGGCGGTGAGCAACTCATCCAGAATACCGTCCAGGGCTTGAAAGAACTGCAGCCGGGGGTCATCCTGGCGGGCCACTGCACCGGGTTCAAGGCCCTGACCCAACTGGCCCTGAATTTCCCTGACACCTTCATGGTGAGCTGCGTGGGCACCAAGCTGATGATCGGTGCCTGAGAAAATTGGGGGAGGGGGCTCAGGGCAATGCTGCTCAACTTAACCGCCACCGTAGGGGCAGGGTCTCCCTGCCCTTGGGCTGGAGGGCGGGGAAACCCCGCCCTTACGCAAAAATGACCTCATCCCGCTTAAACTTACAGCATTGGGGTCAAGGGTACTTTTTACATGGGTTAATGCAGCATCCAACGCGGCCAGAAGATGGCGGCCACAGACATGACCTTTCATGAGAAAGGCGGGAAACGCTTCGTCTTCCCCCTACTGTTTCTACAAAATATTAGGGCGCGCGCCCGCCTGAATTTATAGCGACAAGTGTCTCCGTTACATGGAATATTATTTCGAACTCTTGTCTGAGGAACACCGACAGCCGGTTATCGATCTCTTCAACCAACCCAGCCTTCATTTCCACCGTCGACAAGGTTTTAAGGAGTGCGGGAGATTTCCCCGGGTGGGAAGAAAATTCGGGGAGGATTTCGACGTGGTGTGGATGTATCTGCGAATCAAGCCGTTGGCGCGGGCAACTCCTTCTTTATAATTCGTCGGGGCATGAATCTTCCTACCGAAGCCTTCCCTTTTCTCGAGCATCTCGACATTCTCCCCGCCTGGGAGGAGGCGGCCCGGCGTTTTTTGGAGGAGGGGGGTCTGGCCCTGGTCCTGGGCGGGTCGGGCACCGGCAAAAGCACTTTGTGTCAGTACCTGATCTACCGGGCTTATGTGGCGGGCGAGCCGGTGGCGTTGGTGGACCTGGATCTGGGCCAATCCCACCTGGGGCCGCCCGGGGCCTTGGGTTTGGGGCTTTTTCCGCCTCGTTTCCCTGGTGATTACGGTCTCTTTCCGGAGGGTCTGTACTTCGTCGGCCAAACCTCGCCGGTGGGCGTCATCCTGGAGGTGTCGGTGGGCTGCCGGAGGCTGGTGGACGAAGCCCGGACCCGGGGAGTGAACCGGGTGGTGGTGAACACTTCCGGCCTGGTGTCGGGGCCCGCGGCCTGGCGCCTCAAACAGGCGCAGGTGGAACTCCTCCACCCTACCCTGCTTCTGGCCCTGGCCCAGGAGGGGGAACTTGCTCCCCTGCTGGCCTCCCTCAGTCACGGCAGCCGGACCCTGGAGCTGCCCGTGTCTCCCCGGGCGGTGCTGCGGGGTCCCGAGGACCGCCGCCAATACCGGGAAACCCGCTTTCGCCGTTATTTCGACCGGGCCCGGCGCGTCGATTTGCCCCTGTCCCAGATCGCCTGGCACGGTCCTCCCCTGGGGTGGGGCAAACCTCTGG
>CAZLRL010000174.1:0-461 GCA_964561645.1 uncultured Desulfobacterales bacterium | reverse complement strand
GAAGAGCTGGACCGCTGGAGCTCCAGGTTGGGGGAGCAGGTGTTGTATGGCGCGGCCCGGGATAGTCAGACCGTGCTTTTGTTGGATGAGGCGGAGCCCGACACTCCCTGCCCGGAAGCCCCGGAGCAGGTGCACCTCCTCAAGCGGGAGGCGCTGGAGCACCATCTGGTGGGCCTCTGGGACAGCTCCCACCGCACTTTGGCCCTGGGAATATTGCTCCCCTCCGCGGGTCTGGACCCCCCTGCCCGCGGCCCAGGAATCGGCAGTCAGTTCCCTGAGCCTGGGACGGCTCAAGCTTTCGCTGTCCGGGCGGGAGTTGTTTTCCGGGACCTAGTGTCTTGTCCCAGGAATAATACCCAAAAAAAATGTGGGGGCGCACCCGCGTGGGCGCCCACTTGTCGGGCCGACACACGGGTCGGCCCCTACATTAGGATAGGAATATTTTGAAACATACACCTGGG
>CAZLRL010000173.1:0-6334 GCA_964561645.1 uncultured Desulfobacterales bacterium | reverse complement strand
AAAAGAACCAATGGCGGGCGGGGTGTGGCGGGCGAAGTGAGGCGGTCGGTTACGGCGGTGTTTTCCTGGCGCCCGTGGCTGGCCGGCGGCGCGACCCGAGCCGCTTCTGGTTGGCATTCCCTTGGTTTTGAGCCGCAGAGCGGTCGGGGATGATAGCCGCCTGAACCGGTTGGTTCACATCGCTTCGGGGCAACTGAATGATGATCTCGTTCTTTTTGACGAAATTCAGTTCCCGGCGAATCAAATCCTGGATCATTTCCGGGTCGTTATGCAACCGATCGATGGTCCGGGCCAACCGGAGATTTTCCTCGGACAGCCGGTGATTTTCGGCGTCCAGATCAGTTTTTTCGTGCCTGAGGCGGTAAATCTGGTAGAGTTCCCGGTGGCTGAAAAACAGGAGCACAGCCAGCACCAGGCCAAAAGCCACCGCGGTCACGGTTACCAATTTGGTAGTCAGTCCGGCCTTGGTTTTTTTCTCCGGCGTGGCTAGCGGCACCTGCAACCTCCCCCGTTGCAACTGGTGCTATTTTCTTCGAAATACTAAGGTGATGCAACTGAAAATGTAAGCCAAGTAACGGTGGCCTAAGGATTTTGTAAGTTAGAGGCCAAAGGTGGCGGTGGGTTTTGTCAGGCTCAGCGAAGGAAGTATCTCATATTTAAGGATGTTTTCGGCCGCGGGCTGCTTTTCGTCCCAACCAGGAAAATACCGGGTACATAGCGCTACATGGTGCATTGAATCCACCTTACAAAATTTTTGCAACCTTGAACCTTGATCTTAGCTTTTCGAGACCGAATAAGGTTTCCCCACAACCGCTAAAGGCCCTGGTTGAGCCTCCCCCGCGGTTGACAGTTGGGGGGAAAGTAAGTACATTGACAGCATGTTGAACCTTGCACCGCTCACTGTTACCGGTATCGGCTCGGTCCCCTATCGGGACCCCCAGGAAGCCGTGGCTCTGATCCTGAAGTATCTTCCGGAGATGCCTTGCTGGCCTCAGCTGGTCCAGCAAAGCTTTCAAGAAGAGATGGTGGCTCAGGGGGCCGGGGGTCTGCCCGGATTGAAGGTTGACCTGGAAGCCCGCCAGGTAACGGTGCATCCGGAAGTCTCCCGGGAGTTGGCCCTGGCCGATTTTTATGAGCTGGTCTGGAGCGGCGCCTTAGACGCCTTTGCCATGTCCGCTGAGGAAGCTCAGGGGTTTTACACTTTGATGGAGCAGGTAAAGGCTCGCAGCAATGGGCCGGTGGCCCTGAAGGGCCAGGTAAGTGGGCCGGTGACTTTCGCGGGTATGGTGAAAGATCAAGCAGGCAAGCCCATCCTGTACGATAAGGAATTGACCCAGGCCGTCTGTCAGGGGCTGGCCCGCAAGGCCGCCTGGCAAGCGGAACAATTCCGCCGGACCGGGCGGCAGGCGGTGGTTTTTTTTGATGAACCCATTCTCACCGGTTTCGGTTCCGCCTTTTTTCCCATTTCCCGGGAGGACGTGGCCCACATCCTCACGGAGACCATAGAGGCCGCCAAGGAACCGGGCCCGGTAGCCGTGGGATTGCATTGCTGCGGCAACACTGACTGGGCCTTGCTCCTCGAAACCCCCCTGGATATTATCAGCTTCGACTCCTATGGCTTTTTTGACCAGTTTATCTTGTATGATCAAGCTCTTACCAAGTTTTGGCAGCGGGGCGGCAAGGTAGCCTGGGGCCTGGTGCCCACAGGCGATGAACTGGTTCAGGAAACCGCCGACAGTCTCTGGGAGCGCTTCCACTCCCAGGTGGAGCGCCTGGCCGGCCTGGGGTTCGGAGTGCGGGAAGTGCTCCAACGCTCCCTGTTAACCCCTGCCTGTGGGCTGGGCTATCTCAGCCCGGAGCAAGCCACCCAGGCCCTGAAGTTGCTCGACGCATTGGGCCGGCGGGCCCGCCAGTGGCTGATGTCTATGGAATGAAGGGGTAATTGAGATAAGCTTGAAGCTCACCCGAAAAGCCTGAAAATAGAGCGCCGCCGCGCTCGGCGGCGTCCGGATTGATGAACCGGGGTGGCTTTTCACTAAATCCATCCCCTTGGCCTTTAAACTTTGAATTTATAACTGCCGGATCACGACCATTCCGCCTGCTAGTGCCGGGGAACCTATGAAAGTCAAGGATATCATGGTAAAGGAAGTGGCCACCCTGGATGTCGATGACGAACTCAGTCTGGCCAACGACATTATGCGCCTGGGGCGCATCCGGCACCTGCCGGTGGTATCCGGGGAAACCTTGGTGGGCATCATCTCGGAGCGGGACCTGTTTCGCAGTTCGCTGGCCCAGGCTCTGGGGTATGGCAACAAGGACACCCGGGAAGTCATGAAGACCCTGCGCATCAAGGATGTCATGGTGAAGCAGCTGGTCACCGTGTCTGCGGACATGGAACTCAAAGACGCCGTGGCCTTGATGGTGGACCGGAAAATCGGCTGCCTGCCGGTGGTGCAGGATAATAAGCTTCTGGGACTTATAACCGAGACGGATATTCTGGTGCAGTATTGCGGGGAACTGAGCGGTTGTTCTACGACAGCGCCAAAAACTGGATGAACAGTTTCAGGGTCTTGGGTTCGCAAGCGGGTCCCTTCTTGCCCTGCTGCTCCTGAAGGATCTTGAGGGCCGCAAAGGGAGGATGGGCTGGGCGATAGGGCCGGAACGTGGTCAGACCGTCATACATCTCCAGGATGAAAAGCATTCTGGTGTAAGGGTGTTGCTGGGGCAGGGTTAAACCCCGGGGGTAACCGGAACCGTCAGCGCTTTCGTGATGCTCCAGGATCAGACGCAGGGTCTCCAAGGGAATCTGAGGGTTTTTTTTCAACAGTCGGTACCCAAACTCCGGGTGCTGCTGCAAAAGTTCCCGCTCCTCAGGATCCAGGGGCTCGATTTTGTTCACTATTTCTACCTGGATTTGGGTCAGGCCCAGGTCATGAAACAACCCCGCCAATCCCATTGTCAAACGATCCCGCCCCGGTTTTTTTAAAAAAACCATCAGCGCCATGCCCATCAAAGCCACGTTCACCGAGTGGTTATATAAAGTGTAATCCCGGTAAAGCATTTCCCAGACCAGTTTCCAGGGGAAGCCCTGGTGATCCATAAAATTGGCCAGTTGTCCCAGGGACTTCTTAGCCAGGTTGATGTTGGCTCCAAGCTTGGGGCTCTTGAAGGACCGGTGCAGGCTTATGGCCAGGTGTTCCCGCAACGTGCAAAACTTCCCTGGATAATTTTGGGGGTCGGTGCTGGTCAGCAGGAGATGGTTGTTGAGATAGGCCAGGACCCGATCCAGGTCTTGCTCGTGAAAGTAAACCCGCTCGATGCCCACCCGTTCCAGGGATTCCATCCAGTGGCGGCGCAGGAGTTCTCCTTCTTCGAGATATAGGACATACTTGATCTTCCTTTCATTGCCCTCGCTTACTTTGAGATAGAGGGGAAAGGTACACCTCTCCTCTACCATCAACACCTTGATGAGCAGGGGAATATAAGGGGTGTTCTCCTGCTCGGCAGGAGGACAGCGCAGTATTTTCAGGTTTTGACTTAGAAACTGTTGTCGCAGATGGGAAATGTCCATGGTTGTCCCTTCCGGAGCCGGCCGCAGGCCGACTCTATACGGCTTATCGGCCCGGGAAGGGAGAACTTGAGCGGGTTGGAAGGGCTCCGAAAAGATGAGACTGAGGGGGATTTGGGGGAAGGGGGGGTTGCGAACCTTCCTAACCCCAAACCTCTTTCGGTTTCAATTAAAAAAGGCAGAGTCGAAAAAGACCCTGCCTTAGTTTTTGGGTGGGAAAGCTGATCAGCGTCGTTTTCTCCGCCAGCCCAGGGCCCCGAGGCCCAGGAGGCCGGTGCCCAGGAGGAGCACGGAGGGTGGCAACGGGGTGTGGAAGGGCCTCAACCGGCCGAGACCGGGGCCATTCTCATACTGGTAGAACAAACCCCCGAGGTAGGCGTTTTGTGCCAAGTCAGGATCGTAGAAGATATCCAACACCGCGGCGATGTCGCCGAAGATATTATGCACCCGATTGGGCCCAACCGTCACGTCTGCTCCCAATAACACACCCACGTACAGAGCGCCTGTTGCATCGTTGTCGGCGTCAACGAGGTTTATGTCCTGGTTGGTAATATTCAGGAGGCGCCAGGCAAAGTTGTCGACGATAGTGGCGACAGTAACATCTCCGGGCGGACCATTGTTCACCCCATTGACGTAAAAGTCATGAATGGTGTCATTTTCCACCCCGCCTTTGGCGAACCTCAGCCTGGCAGCGTTCGTGTCCCAGAGGGTGTCCTGGGTGCTGGTGTTGATGAAATCACCCCGGATACGGAACAGATCTGCGTTGTGCGTCGCCTGGATGTAGCCGGTGTCATTCACCGTCAAGTCGTTCTGAAAATCCTGGGTGGAAGGATCGCTGATGTAGGCGTTATTGTTCACAAAGTCGCCGTTCCAGGTGACGTCGGCGCCGGTGGTCTTGACGGTGCCGCTGTTCTCCACGTCGCCGGTTATCGTGGCCCCGCCGTTGATGTTGAATTGACCCAAGCCGCCGGCAAAATTAGGTGGTTCACCACTTATAACAATATCGGTCGTTCCGTCAAACGGAGGGGAATTATTGGACGTCACGCTGCCGCTCGTTATATTGAAGGTCCCCGAGCTGCCGAGATTTTTCGCCAGGGTAAGCCTCCCGGCTATGGTGTGATTACCGCTGGTCATGCTCAAGCTGCCGACGGCATCTCGACCGATAACCTCATTGCCGCCAACCGTGAAGTTGCCGCTGGTCATCGTCATGAAACCGTCACCCGCTCTGCCGATAAAGGAGAGACCCGCAACCTCTAAATTGCCGCTGGTCATAGTGAAGGTGCCGGTGGATCCCGCATTCCGACCAAGGATAAAGTTGCCGCCTACGGTATGATTCCCGCTGGTGTGGGTTACTTCGCCCTCGCCATTCAGGCCGATAATCTCGTTACCTCCGACTTGAAGACTGCCGCTGGTCATGGTGAATTTACCGGTGCTGCCGGCGTTTCGGCCCACGAACAGGGCGCCGCCTATGGTATGGGTGCCGCTGGTGTGGTTCATTTCGCCGACACCGGCGAAGCCAACTGTCTCACTGCCTCCAACCTGGAGCCCGCCGCTCGTTATATTGACGGTTCCAGTGCCAGAGGCAAGTCTGCCAAGGATAAGGTCGTTGTTTACTGTAAGGTTGCCGAAGGGTTGGTTAAACACGCCGGTGCCGGCCCGGCCAACCATAAGATCCCAGGCCGTCAGGGTGCCGCCATTCTTATTGTAAGTGCCGCTGCTGCCTGGCCTGAAGCCAAGAACAAGTGTTCTATCCAAGGTTGTATTGGCTATCGGTGTGCCGGCAACGCTTCCTACGGTATTGCTGCCGGCATTTTGGTTGTAGACTCCGATACCGGCCAGGCCGATGGTTTCGGCCGTGGCGGACAGATTGCCCGAAGGCCAATAGGTCTGAAGAAGGGTGAAAGTGGCGCCGCCGGTGCCATCAACAACTACCGAGTTTAACAAAGGGGTTGTTGTGTCGAGCGTGGCGGTCTTGTTCGTGTTACTGGTAAGAAGGGCGTCCGGATCAGGGAACCCTGGAACTCCATTGTCCCAGTTGCCGGGTACGCTCCAATTTCCGGAAGGTCCTATCCAGGTCGTGGTAGCGGCCAGGGCCGGTGGGGCCAGGAGGAACACCAACAAGGCAACGGCGGCAATGATGGCCCTCCAGTACTTGATTTTCACGGGTTTCATGATGCTTCTCCTCTAATTAAAAAAGGGAAGACAAACTTATAGTAGGCCCCTGATTCCAGAACCGGGGCGTGAGGGTTAGGGTAGGTTGCAGCGTTCAGAGAGCACAGCCGGCAACGGAGGAGGGAGGTCCGCTGCCCGGGGAACCCTATATTGAAAAGAGATATTTCTCTACACACTAGGTCTTTAACACGAAATGAAGCAAGGGGCAAATCTTTTTTTAATTTTTTTAAAAAAATTTTTAACTCGGATGAGCCTCTTGCAAAAGTCATTTTTGTCATCCTGAGCGAAGCGAAAGATCTAGATTCTTCGGTCGCCTGCGGCTCCCTCAGAATGACAGATACGTGATATTTGCAAGAGGTTCGGATAAATCAGATTTTTCGATAGTTCTATCTCTCCCCAGATGGCGTTCTTGGCTATTTTTAGCTTCCCGAGCGGGATCCAGGATCGAAGTCCAAAGGTCAGGTGATTTCAACCCCTGCCCCCCTGGTGGCTCTGATAATATCGGCAGGTGGATGGTTTACCGGGGAAGGTGGAAAAGGAAAGCTCGGGGGCCGCGAGTCCTGCCCGGGCCCCTCAATACTGACGGTTTTTCCA
>CAZLRL010000172.1:0-6418 GCA_964561645.1 uncultured Desulfobacterales bacterium | reverse complement strand
CGGTCAGCTCCAACACCCGGTGCATGACCCCCAGGGTAAGGGGCTTCTGGCAGCTGGGACAGAGGCCCCCAGTCTGTCCGGATTCCTCCGGGGTGAGCCGGAGGCCGCACTTGCGGTGGCCGTCCAGGTGGTATTTGCCTTCCTGGGGAAAAAACTCCAGCGTGCCGCCAAAACCCTCCTGGCTGCGGATGGCCCGGGCCAGGTCCGGATAGGTGGGCGCCACGGTGAACAGGTTGGCCTCCCGGGCCAGCTTCTGGGGGGAATGGGCATCAGAATTGGACACCAGCAGATACCGGTCCAGGCCGCTTACCCGCCAGTTCATGGGCGGATCGGAAGAAAGCCCCGTTTCCAGCGCATAAATATGGCCGACAAGCTCTTCAAAACACTCCTCCAGGTGGTCAAAACCGCTTTTGGCGCCCAGGACCGAAAACCAGGGCGTCCACACGTGGGCCGGGATCACCAGGGCCTCAGGGTCGGCCTCCAGGGTTAGTTCCAGTATATGTTTGGCATCCAGGCCGAGGATGGGGCGCCCATCCGCCACCACGTTTCCCAATTGTCCCAGGCGCTGCGACAGGCGCTCCGCAGCCTCCAGCCCCGACAGCATGATGAGCAAATGGACCTTGCGGACCCGCCCCCCTTTGCTGTAAATGGCGCTGACCTCGCCGCTGACCACAAAGCGTACCGGGGCCGCCTGCTCCCAGTATAGACCTGAAAGCTTCACCGGCAGGGCCAGCTCGTCCTTCAGGCGGTAAACCCCCGCCCCGGCCGGAGTGAGTTTGGCCGTCAGCTCCTTGAGCCACTCCGGATGCGTACAGTCCCCCGTGCCCACCACCGCAAGTCCCTTATACCGGCCCCACAGGTCCAGATGCTCCAGGTCGGCGTGGCGGCCCGTGGCGATGGAATACCGGGAATGGACGTGAAAGTCGGCCACTATCTCCATGGGCTGGCACCTTACCACAAATTTCGGCTGGAAACCAGGAATGCCATGGTCTGTGACATTTACTTTCTTTTAGGAGATTATTGTTCTATAATCCTGTGCAATACCAAGATAATAGAAAGGAATATCAGAGAATCTCCTAAAACCCGCGCCCAGAAAAATGGCACAAAATACTTTCCTGTGAAGAGCAAAGCGGCTATAATTTGAAGCACTTGCCCTATATTTCTGGTGATTTGTTCATGGTGCTCAGTCGGTTAGGTCTCAAGGAATGGGATTTTCTGACGATGAGATAAGAGAAAGCCTGATCCCGCCTGAAAATCCGGAAGATAGCTCAAACGAGGATAAGGAACATGGGGATCCGCATTATTATTGCCGATGATCACCAGATCTTGCGCCAGGGACTCAAAACGCTCCTGGAAAAGGAGCCGGATATGGAGGTCGTGGCGGAGGCGGAAGATGGCCGCAAAACAGTGACCCTGGTCCGAGAATTCACCCCGCATGTGGTCATCATGGACGTTAACATGCCTGATTTGAACGGCATCGAGGCCACCCGCCAGATCCTGTCCGAGTACCCGGAAATGAAGGTCATCGCCCTGTCCATGCATGCCGACCGCCGCTTCGTGATCAACATGCTCAAGGCCGGGGCCCACGGCTATCTTCTCAAGGATTGCGCCTTCGAAGAGCTGGCCCAGGCCATTCGCCTGGTCATGGGCAGCAAGACCTACCTGAGCCCGGGGGTGGCCGAAATCGTGGTGAAGGACTACGTGCATCGCGTCCCCGGTCCGGCCCAAACCGCGTTTTCGGTACTCACCGCCCGCGAACGGGAGGTGCTGCAACTCATGGCCGAAGGCAAAAGTACCGCCCAAATCGGTGAACTTTTGCACATCAGTGTTAAAACCGTGGAGACCCACCGTCAACAAATCATGCACAAATTGGGCATGCGCAGCGTCGCCGAACTTACCAAGTACGCCATTCGGGAAGGCCTCACCTCCTTAGAACCCTGACCTCGGCTCTCGCCCGTCCTGAAATTTCGCCCCTCCATACCCTCCTGTCTTACCCACACATTTCAGGCTTTTAGAGGGCAAATTTCAGGTTTCTCCCTATTCCCTTTTTTGCTCACGATTCCATAATCTTAGAGAATTTTTGCGGTGTGTCTTTTTTTCTGCCACAACAGCGCATAGTCCAGAAGAAACCTAAACCCACCGAACCTAAAAGGGAAATGGTTGCACTCATGGATGGCATTATAAAAATCAAACAACAAAAGCGTGGTGAGGCAGGACGGATTATCCCAGAGACCCTGACCGGGTTTCCGGGCATCTACGTCTGGGTCTCCCAGGTCGACTCCGCCATCGCCGCGGACGGCCTGGACCGTGAACGTCTCTGGTTTGAGGTGCAGAAAAGACTTACCTGGGTAGGGTTGCCGGTTCCCAACCAGAAAAGTTGGCAACAAACTCCTCTGTTCCCCTGTTTAGGGGTGATCATTCACGCTGACCAGGCCCAGGTCACCCCACCTTTTTATGTTTTCAGTGTGGAATTATTTTTTGTTCAGAAAATCAACTCGGCTGACACTCCCGCGGCCAGTTCCATGCGCATGGTGTGGTGCCGGGAAGCCATCGGCGACGCCCGCCATAAATCTGCCGGGTTTGACTGGTCCAACCTTTACAGTACGGTGAGTTCCCTGGTGGATCAGTTCCTCCAGGAATACCTGGGATTAACTGTTCCAGAAGTGACGGCTGCGGTGTGCAACTAGGCGGGATTTTCGAATTCCTGCGGATCTTGGCTAATTGATTTTGAGCAGGTTCTCCAGCGGCCCCGAAGAGAGGTCTTCTTCGGGGCTGCTTAATTTTGCCGGCAGTGGGTCTCCTTGTATCACTCTGAGAGCCGTTCCGGTCCTCAAAAACAAATTATTATCATTTTGCCAAAGTCCCGGGACCGAAATCAAGGCGGGTTCTACGGGGCCCAAAGAGGCTGGGATGCGAGGGGGATCTGACACTCCCCTCTAAAAATGAACGAGCTCATCCCCTAGTGTAGGGACGAGCCCGCGCTGTCCTTTCCCAGGACCCTTAGATCCGGGCCTTGATGCAGTTAGATTTTAGCCCCCCGGTTCAGGAGCTCGAGGCTTTCTCCCTGATCCCGGATTTAGCCACCTCTTCGAAGTAAGGCTTGAAAACGTCTTCGTCGAGGCGGAGCATCAGGCCTTCACATGAGACGCAAATGGCCGTATGATCGTCCAACCCCGCCACACGCTGGTCTTGGCTACCACAATCCACACATTGATAATCATATAATGGCATAACTACTCCCCCTATGCTTCTCTATTATGCAATAACCATGCCTCTTTAGAAAATCTGGCCTCGCAGGGATTTTTAGTCCATTTTTAACGGCTTACCGGCATACAATAAGAATCGCTTGGCCGCAGCGCAAGACTGGCCGCCGGTTTAATAGTTGGGAAAAGAAGATCTGCCAGGAAAAATTGTGCCAAAAATATCAGGCCTCTATCCTGAAAAATAAATAAATTAAAGCACTTATTAACTCGCAGCCAGTTTTGTGCACTGGCGCGGGTCTGGACGGTTTTCGGAGTTTTTTCTTCCCGAGGATAGAAATAATGATACCTTAATCCCCGGTAGGAGTTAATTCAGGACACCAAATTCTGCGAGATGGTCGCCTCTATACCTAAGACAATCCCCTTGCCGCGGACTCAGGGAAACCCTGATAACTAAAAGAAAATTTTCGCAAGCTGTTTAAATTATTTGACTATAGTTTTAAACTTACAGAAGCTTGAGATTAACATCGTGACCACCAAATTGAGGTCTCCGAGATCCCGCCAACATGGGCGGTTACAGGGAGAAACCCGGGTCAAAACGCCGATTCTTGCGGAATTTTGCACCGCGGCTGGGGCGAATCTCCCCAACCCCATCGGCCGAGAGGCAACCAGACCGGTATTGTCGGAGCGGTTTTTCAGAAGGGATTGGCCTGAAGGAATTCGGAGGGCCTGGTCGGGATGTTGTGGTTTTTCCGCCACATCAACCACATGATATGTGGTATTTTAGCCACAACGCCGGGCCAAGGAATCTGCCTGGCAACAAAAATATCATAGAAATACAGATAGTTACAATCTTATGATTTTATTTTTTCCTGGTATGCCCCTTGCACCATCCAACAGCGGGGGGATCATGATCTGGCAAAAAACCATTGCACGGCCACTCAACATCACCGGCGTCGGTCTGCACTCGGGCCGACCGGTGAGCATGTCCATTCACCCAGCCTCGGCCAATCAGGGACTCAAGTTCATCCGCACCGACCTGCCTGACCGGCCCCAGGTGCGGGCCCATTTCACGCGGGTGGTGGATACTACCCGGGCCACCACCTTGGCAGAAGGTGAGGCCACCCTGGCCACGGTGGAGCACCTCCTGTCGGCCTTCTATGGCTTGGGAATCGACAACGCCATCGTGGAAGTGGACGGCCCGGAGATTCCCATCATGGACGGCAGCGCCAAGCCCTTTGTGGACCTTTTGATGCAGGCCGACTCCAGTTCTTTGCCCTGGCCCCGGACTTATCTCGTGGTGCATAAAACCATCGAGGTGTCCAACGGCGATGGCTGGATGCGGGTAGTGCCGGGCCAGCCGCGCATCATGTACGCCATCAACTTCCCTCATCCTCTGATTCGGCGGCAGCGCTACTCCGTGCCCCTCGATTCCGACCACTTTCGCCGGGAGATTGCCCCGGCCCGAACCTTCGGTTTTTTAAAAGAAGTCCAGTACTTGCAGTCCCAGGGGCTGGCCCGGGGCGGTTCCCTGGACAATGCCCTGGTGCTGGATGATGCCAATGTCCTCAACCCCGGCGGCTTGAGGTTCCCGGAGGAGTTCGTGCGTCATAAAATCCTGGATGCCCTGGGGGACCTGGCCCTCCTGGGTTTGCCCATTTTAGGCCGTTTGGAGGTCAGTCGGGGAAGCCATGACCTCCACCAGCAGTTTATCCAAGAGCTTATTCATCAGGAAAAAGCCTGGCGTTTGTGGGTGCCGCCGCTCCACAACCGGACGCTGAGACGTACTCCTCAGTCGCCCCCGCTCTGGCAGGGGGCCCCAGCCTGAGACCGCGGGGCCACAAATTTTTTTTGAGGGGAGGGCCACGGAAGGCAGTCCCCCCGGCCCTCTCCTTTTTTTCCCACCATCACTTGTCGTAAAAAAGAAATTCGGCGCGCGGCTGTCCTAAAGGATATCACTTGTGGGGCGCGTTTTGCGCGCCAAAAATGGTGCGTGGAACGCACCCTTTCTATGCCAAGACTTTCAAGATAACAAGTTCCAAAAGTAATTACTTTTCCGCAAAAGTAATTACTTCTCCCCTTAGTATCCCCGCCTCCAAGTGGACAAATTTGACCTGGAGACGTCGGTTCTGCCACTCGGGAGGGCCGGGCAGCTGGACCCGAAGGTAATTAGCGCTCAGGCCCTGGAGCCCTCCCGGGCGCCCGGGATAGGGCCCTTCCACCAGTACTTCTCCCACCTTGCCTACCTGGTCCCGGTAAAAAGCGGTTTTTTTCCTTTGGCCCACTTCTCGCATCTGTTGAGCTCGGGATTGAACTTCAGGGCTGGGCAGGCGGGCAAGGTTCTGGGCTGGAGTGCCGGGGCGGGGGGAAAAGGGAAAAACGTGCAGGTAAGCTACCGGGAGGGTCTGAACCAGGTTCAAGGTGGCCTCGAAATCTGAAACCGTTTCGCCGGGGAAGCCCACCAGGACGTCAAATCCCAGGGCCGCGCCGGGAAATCGCCGGTGAAGTTCCAGGACCTGGTCCTGAAAGTATTTTGCCCCGTAGGGGCGTCCCATGGCTTGCAGCACTGCCGGGGACCCGCTTTGCAAAGGCAAATGAAAATGGGGACAGAGAGGAGGGAAATCTGACAAGGCCTCCATCAACTCGGAGGTGATCTCCTGGGGCTCCAGGGAGCTCAGGCGCACCCGGAAAGGCCAGGGGCCGGGGGCCAGTTCGCGCAGAAGGCGGGCCAGGCTGAGGCGCGGTCGCAGGTCCTGCCCGTACTGGCCCAGGTCGATGCCGGTGAGGACCACTTCCTGAAAGCCCCGGTTAGCCAAACTTTGCAGGGCAGAGACCACCTGCTCCAGGGCCAAACTCCGGCCGCGCCCCCGGACCGTGGGCACGATGCAATAGGAGCAGGCGTGATTGCAGCCGTCCTGGACCTTGAGCCAGGCCCGGGTGTGACCGGGAAAGTGGGTGACCGGGCAAGCTTGAAAAGGCTCCTGGCCGCTAAAATCGCCTACGTGCACCCGGGTGGCCGGGTTCGCAGCGGAGCAATATGCCTCCGGCAGGCCGGCCTTTTCCTGGTTACCGAAAACCTGGGCCACTCCCGGCAGCGCGGCGATTTGTTCCGGGGCCCTTTGCGCATAACAGCCGGTGACCCAGAGCCGGGCGCTGGGAAACTGCCGGGCCAGACGACGGATGGCCTGACGGGCTTGCTGATCGGCCCGGGCGGTCAC
>CAZLRL010000171.1:0-6440 GCA_964561645.1 uncultured Desulfobacterales bacterium | reverse complement strand
TTGCCGCCCAATAAATGTCATAGGATTTAAGAGACGCTACACTAGATTCTTCGGTCGCCTGCGGCTCCCTCAGAATGACAGATATGAGATATTTGCCAGAAGCTCTAATTTATGTGAAGGGAATTATTGGTGGCACAGGTTTTCAACCTGTGCTGACGCAGGCTAAAGCCTGCGGCTACATTTTCTAGAGATCAGAAGGATTAGTTGAATTTATCCCTGCCAAGCCTGTCTTTTAAACCGGCCAGGTAAATGAAACCTGGATTTACAAAACCTGCTGCTGCAGCTGGCGCTCCACTTCCTCGATCTTGTGCTTGAGGCGGCGGATTTCGGCGTTGTCCAGGTAGATGGCTTTTTTATACATCCGGAGCGCGTCCTGATAGCGGTTCTGCTTAAAATAAACATCCCCCAGGTGCTCTGCAACCGTGGAGTCGGTGGGGAGCTTCCGGAAGGCCCGTTCTATCTGCGCCTCCGCCTTGTCGTAGAGGCCTTTTTTAAAGTAGACCCACCCCAGGCTGTCGATGATGTGGCCGCTCTCCGGTCTGGCCTTCAGGGCTTGGTGGACCAGGCGCTCGGCCTCGTCCAGGTTGATGCCCGCCTCCGCGTAGGTGTAGCCCAGAAAATTCAGGACATCCGGGTTGTCCGGCTCCAGTTCCAGGGCCTTTTTGATGAGCTTGATGCTCTCCTCGGTGTTCTTTTGCTTTTCATAGAGGAGGGCCATGCGGGAGTAAAGTTCCGCGGACCGGGGCGCCTGACTGATGCCCTCCTGGAGGGCCGCAATGGCCCGGTGCCACAAACCCTCTTCCTCGTAAAAATACGCAATGGTCAGGTAAATTTCTTCCCGCTCCGGGGCCAGGGTCTTGACTTCGTCCAGGATGCGGCGGGCCTGCTCTTTTTTCTTGTCCTGGAAGTAAAGATAGGCCAGCCGCAGTTGGGAGGGCACGTAGTAAGCCGACGGCCGTTCCACGCTTTGATACATGAGGGCCGCGGCCTGGCGTTCATCCTTCTCCTCCAGGGCCGCGCCGATAAAATAGCCGGCCTGGTCTCTATACCGGGGCAGGTTGAGCAAATGCCGCAATTCCCGGATGGCCTCGTCGTACTGTCTCTGTTCGTAGTAGAGGAGCCCCACCTGCAGAAAAGCGGTGGCGCTGTTCTTTTCCAGGTTCTTCACCTGCTGGAAGGCCTTGGCGGCTGATTTTTCCCTGTCCGTGATCAGATACAGCCGCCCGATGTTGGCCCAGGCCCGGGAGCTGTTGGGCTGCTGCTTGAGAATGCGGCGATAAAGGGAAAGAGCGCGGTTATATTGCTGATCCTGCTCCAAAACCGCGGCCAGGTCGAACATGGCCGGGATGAACTCGGGGTCCTGGGCCAGGGTTATTTGCAGTTCTTTCTTGGCCTTCTCCAGTTGGTTCATCTCCAGATAAATATGTCCCAGATAATAATGACCCACGATCAGGTCCGGGTCCCGCTGCAAAAGCTCTTCGATAGCGTTGATGGCCTGGGAATAGCGGTGCTGCTGGGCATACAGGGTGGCCAGAAAAAGGCGGGCTTCCCGGTTTTCCGGATTGAGGACCAGGATGCGTTCGTAGCTCTCGGTGGCCTCCTTGAGCTGGTTCAACCCCACGTGCAAACCGGCCAGCAGAAAATGGGCCTCCTGGTTTTTGGGGTCGATCTTCAGGGCCTTTTCCACGTGGGTCAGGGCCTTGGTCAGCTCCCCGTGTTGCTGGTACAAAATGGCCAGCTCGATCTGTAACTGGGCGGTCTCGGGGTCATTCTTGGCCGCCTTCTGGTACTCCTCGATGGCCCCCAGAATATCATCGTTATACAGATATTGTTGGGCTTTGAGGTAGTGATAGTAAGACAGGGCCTTATTGGGTCTGGTTTCGGGAATTTTCTCCGGCCGCTTCCCCATCGGCCCGGGAACCGGCAGGGTCTGGCAGCCTCCGAGCACCAGGGCCAGGGCCAGGAGGCCCAGACACCACCCCAAGGCCAGGCCCCGCGGTTTTTTCCCCCGGTCATGGCCCACCTTCATCACCTGCTGATTGCGACAATTTTGATTCAATACCTTAATCCTGGATGGGAGTGCGATGCTCCTCCCAGTCGGGAATTTCAGTTCGGAGATAATGCCTGAGTTTCTTGATCAGCCGGTCTTCGATCTGGCGCACCCGCTCCCGGGACACTCCGTGGCGGGCGCCGATCTCCTGCAGGGTCAAAGGCTTTTCCGCCAACAGGCGGGAATCGAGGATGTCCAGTTCCTTGTCGGTCAAAGAGGGGCGAAACTCGGTAAGCTTCTGGCGAAACACCCTTTTCAGCTCCGCGTCCGCCAGAATATCCTCTACCTGAGGTTCGGAAGCCGGTAAAAAATTCTTGTGATATTCCTCGGAACCATCCTTCAGCGGGGCATCCAGGGACAATTCCCAGCCCCCCAGGCGCTGCTCCATCTCCACCACTTCCTCTTCCCGGACTTGCAGGACGTCGGCCAGCAGCTTGGGACCCGGCTCATACCCCAGGGCCCGCAGTTTTTCCTTCTCCCGCTTGAGGTTGTAGAACAATTTTCGCTGGGATTGGGTGGTGCCGATCTTCACCAGCTTCCAGTTGTCCATGATGAATTTCAGGATGTAGGCCTTGATCCAGAAACTGGCGTAATACGACAGCTTGATGCCCCGGTAGGGGTCGAACTTCTTGATGGCCTGCATGAGGCCGATGTTGCCTTCCTGAATCAGGTCCAGGAGATTTTTCATCCAGTACTTCTGGAATTCCAGGGCAATCTTGATCACCAGACGCAGGTTGCTGGTGATGAGTTTATAGGCCGCGTCTTTGTCTCCGGTTTCCCGGTAGCTGATGGCCAGGGACTTTTCCTCTTCGGGGGTCAACAGGTTGTACTTGTTGGCCTCCCGGAGATAGGCCTGCAAGGGGTCGAGTTCGGAGGGAACCGGATAGGAAATCTCTTCCTCAACCGTCTCTTCCACTTCCGGTTCTAAAACTTCCGGGATATCTGGGGGAGTTTTAGACAAAGTCGGTTTCCGCTTTTTGCTCATGGAAGCCTGTCAATGAATCTGCCGTCTCACCAGGTGAGGCGCACAGGGATGTCTTGCCGGTCCAGGTATTCTTTGATGCCGCCGATGGTGTAGGTGCCGTAATGAATCATGGAGGCGATCAGCGCCGCGTCGGCCTGGCCCGCGGTCAGGACCTCGGCCAGATGCTCCGGGCGTCCGGCCCCCCCGGAAGCAATCACCGGAATGGACACCGCACCGGAAATCATCCGGGTGAGGGTTATTTCATAGCCGTCCTGGGTGCCGTCCGCGTCGATGGAGTTAAGACAGATCTCACCCGCGCCCAGGCGTTCCGCTTCCTGGGCCCACCACAGGGCGTCCATCCCCATAGGGGTGCGGCCGCCGTGAATCACCATTTCATAGCCCGACGGAATTTCCGGGGCAGGATCCACCTTTTTCACGTCCATCCCCAGGACAATGCACTGGCTGCCGAAGACGCGGGCCCCCTCGGCGATGATCCGGGGATTTTGCACGGCCGCAGTGTTGACGCTGACTTTTTCGGCTCCGGCCAGGAGCACGTCCCGCATATCTTCCAAGGTCCGAATGCCGCCCCCTACGGAAAAAGGAATAAAAATTTCCCGAGCCACCCGGCGGACCACGTCGATCATGATGTTACGGCGGTCGCTGGAAGCAGTGATGTCATAGAACACCAGCTCATCGGCGCCGTCCTCATAATATTTCCGGGCCATGGCCACCGGATCGCCGATGTCGATGTTGCCCTGAAACTTTATGCCTTTGGTGGTCTTGCCGTCCCGGACATCCAGGCAGGGGATGATGCGCTTACTCAGCATACGTGCCGTCCCAGGCCAGGAAATTCTCCAGGATTTTCAGACCGTACCGTCCGCTTTTTTCCGGATGGAACTGCGTGGCCACCAGGTTTTTTCTGCCGATGGCGCTGGGAAACCTGATCCCGTGCTCCGTGGTCCCCACCACCATGGCGGCCTCCCGGGGCTGGGGATAAAAGCTGTGGACAAAGTAGTACTCCGCCCCCGCGGGCAAGTCGGCAAATACCGGGTGGGAGCCCCGAAAGTCCACCCCGTTCCACCCCATGTGGGGTATCTTGTAACCGGGCGTCCGGGGTAAAGCCCGGGTGCGTCCCGGAATCAGCCCCAAACACCGGGTGTCGTTCTCCTCGCTGTGTTCCAGAACGATCTGGGCCCCCAGACAAATGCCCAATATCGGAATGTGCCGGGAAAAAACCTCCCACAAGGCTTGGTCCAGACCCCGCCTGGTCAGGATGGCCATGGCTTCTCCGGCGGCGCCTACCCCCGGAAAAATGACCCGACGGGCCTGGAGCACCGTCTCCGGGCTTTCCGTTACCGTACTTTCCACCCCCAGGGCCCGAAGACTGCGCACTACACTGGTGATGTTGCCGGCCTGGTAATCGATGACCACGACCACGTTAGTAGATGATTCCCAAAAAACTGGAGAATAATAGAATTGTTTTATTAAAACTTATCAACCTGGAAGAGGCGAGTCAATATGATTATCTCCTTCCCTCCCGGCGGACCAAGTTTCAAAAACCATGCCACTTTCCGGGGCTCCGGTCGGGGTCGCGACATCAATCCCTGATAACCGGTACCTGGCGGCCGGGCCTGGGGCCGCACCGGCCCGACTGGGCCGCCTAAGAATATCCCCTGGAAAAAAATCTGAGACCGCTAGGAAACCCCCGGCGTCAATCTGAGCGTCAAGCCCGGAATAGCCTGCTTTATTCAGGGACCGTCAAAATCCCCCCAGGTGCCACGGAATGAAACGCGGCCCATATTACCCCATCCCCAGGCGCGGCGCGGGTGCCCCTTTGCCGGCCCCTCCTCCCCTGGCCCTCCTGCAGGAATTTTGACGCGGCCTCCAGAAAGCACTATTACCGGCTGCAGGAGGACAGACTGATGGTTTCTAAAGCAATGCCAGGGTTTTGTGGCCGCAATTTACGTCTTTTCTTCCTGTTAGTTTCAGGCCACCCACCCCTGTCCGGTAACCGGGTTCGTAAGCCGTTTCCCAGGCGGACCCCCCCCTGATGATTTTGCTTGACAGGTGCGGTAAGCTATTCCTAAAATGGGCACGGGCGTTATGTCTTCTGGCGTCCAGGGGGTAAGAATTCTTTAAGGGGGGGTACCATGGACAAGTCCTTTAGTCGTTTACTGGTCATTACCTTCTTGGTACTGGCCTTGATCGTGCCTTGGCCCCGGCTGGCGCAAGCCGGGGGAGACGGTTCCACAGAAACCGCTATAGCCGCCGGCGTCGGCAGTGCGCTGGGCGGGGCGCTCCTCGCCTACTTCATCTGGGCCAACCGGCCCGGCAATCCCAATCCTCCCAATTGGGAGCGCCAAGGCCCCGGAGGCTTTTATATCGGCGGTTTCGTGGGGGGTTCTTTTGTGCCGGGGCAGGACTGGCGCATCGACGGGGGCAGCGGCAGCGGCTTTTCCCTCCCTTACGATGTCACCACAGACAACGTTGAATTCGGCCCTTCCGTAGTGGGAGGCTTGAAGCTCGGCTATTTCTTCCACAAATTACCCAACCTGGGCGTGGAAGGGGAGTTCAATTATTCCAGAAACAGCATCAGTCAACAATCCGTCACCATCTCCCCCGCTTTGGTCGCGCCCAACCGGCTCACCGGGACCAGAGTTACCATTCCCCACCAGAGCATCTCCGTTATGACCCTGGCCCTGCACCTCATCGGTCGGGTGGGCTTCATCAAGACCGAGGAAGCGCCCTTTGGAGTCATCCAGCCGTACGTGGGCATCGGCCCGGGATTTGTGGTCATTTACGGCGAGAACGACGCGGCCAAAAACTTCTCCCTGGAGGCCATCGCCGGCGTGCGTTTCATGCTGCAGCGCAACTTTTCCCTGTTTGTGGAATACAATATCAGCCAACAGTGGGATGTGGAACTGGAGCAGCAGGTTATCCGGCAGGGCAACATCGAGCAGCGGGGCACCGCGACCTTCGACTTCCAGAAACACCATGTCGTGGCCGGTCTCTGCTTCCATTTTCTCTAAGCCCTCATAACTTGGTTTTTAAACAGGGCGGCCCCCGGGCCGCCTTTCTTTTTGGGCCGTCAATGATTCATAAGGAGGCAATTCATTGCACCTTCTAACAAAAAGCGGGAGCACAGGCGTCTCGCCTGTGCCTGAACAAGTAAAACCTGCGGTTGGGCTGTAACTAGTGTAGCGTCTCTTAAATCCTATGACATTTATTGGGCGGCAATATTCGCAGAAAGTTTTTTGAAAGTCTTCCTTTTCTAAAGGGGATTTAAGAAGATTATTCAGGGAGCCTCTTGCAAATATCACCTAGCTGTCATTCTGACTCAGCTTCGACAGTTGTAAAAAAATAGTTTTGGTTTATCAATAGGTTAAGTCTTGTGAACAAAGCTTTACCACTACGCGCTGCTGCTCA
>CAZLRL010000170.1:0-6452 GCA_964561645.1 uncultured Desulfobacterales bacterium | reverse complement strand
ATATCCATTAGTTACATTGCAAGTTTGTTTCATTTGAAAGCGAAATTGATATAAATCTTCCGCGGCTGGAGGGCAGGCTTAGCCTAGCGGCTACTTCTGCACCCTATTTTTTGGGGCCCTGTTCTGGAAATTCAGTAGGAGCGGATAACGAGAAGATTTTCTAGAAATTTTGGGAAGAATGGGGACTAATAGCGCACCAGCCTGGCCTCAGGATGCCAATGATCCTTGACGCTCAACCGTCTGGCCTCGCGCCAACAATCCTTGATTTCCCTCTCGCTGACAGCCTGGGCGCCATAACCCGCTTGCCTGATTTCGTCCACAATCTCAAAGGGCACCTGTAATTCACCGGGGGGCAGGTCGCCGGCGGCGCGCGACTCGCCCAGAATTACCACCACCGGCTTGCCGTTATCCGGGCCTGCTCCGGTCCAGGTGATGGTGACCGGATAGCTGATACAGCCATTTCTATCCAGGGGCTGGCAATAACCGTCAAATTCCGAAAATATCACCTGGACATTTTTCCGTTTCATTACAGTCTCCCCGGGAGCTCGGACTCTGGCGGGTGAGCCGCCGGGCCTCAGCGGCTCTTACGGCCGCGGCTGCCAAAGAAAGTTTTTGCCGGCGGCCTCTCTTCTCTAACCGCCAGAAGACGGCCGTTCAGAGTCCGGCCGTTGAAAATGGCCAGGGCTTTTTGGGTATCGGCCAGGCTTTTCATTTCCACAAAACCGAACCCACAAGGCTGCTCGTTATGCAGGTAGGGAATAATCCTGGCCGAAGCCACCTGTCCGGCCTCGGAAAACAGGCTCTGCAGTTGGGCGGCGGTTATCTCGCGGGGAAGGTTGGCCACGGATAATCTTTTACTCCTGATTTTCTCCGGGACATTTTTGCGGTGAGGCATTGTCTGGCTTCCTCCGGTAGATGCCGGGCGCCCTGAACCGTTAATTTTCTTCCTGGCTTTCCTCTGGCGGCTTGGCCGCCGACGGCGTGGCGGTTTTCCCCTGTCGGCGTCTGATTTTTTCCTCTTTTTTTTCCTTCCGGGCTAATTCCTTGACCCGCTTTTTCCAGGTATGATGATTTCGTGCCAAGGGAATTTCCTCCAAAATTCAAGACGGCGGACCTCCGCCAGATTAAACTGCGAGGGTCCGCCGGCTGGACGATAGCGGCTTACAGTTTAACGACGTTCTGGGCCTGCAGGCCTTTTTGACCCTGGGTGACCTCGAACTCCACTTCCTGTTCTTCCGCCAAGGACTTGAAGCCCTCACCCAGAATGGCGCTATGATGTACGAAGACATCGGGGCCGTTCTCCCGGGTAATAAACCCATAACCCTTTGCATCATTAAACCATTTTACCGTACCAGTTTCCTTCATGGTGAATCCTCCAAACAAATTACTGCTAAAATATTCCCGCCAAAAAAGCAGGGCGCACAGCAGTCAGGCAAAAAAAAATCGGTCGGGAATTAGCATCCCCTTCCGATTGTGGTCCAGGACTTGTGTGGCCCTGATTTCAGTCTGACATGCTAAACTTATTGTCAGTTTACAAAAAATTTATTTAATGTCAAGCTAATTAATACAATCAATCCCGACCTTTTACGGTCTGTGTGAGTGAACTCTGTAAATAGCGGGGATTTATTATGACGCCCGCCTGAATGTAACTCGGGTAAAAATAGGGCCCGTTAAATATAATTAAAATAAAGTTAAAGTTATGGAAGAAGGAGGAGCATTCTATGCGCAAGCGCATAATCGGTCAAGGTCCTGGTGAGGCGCCGGCCGCCGAGCCTGGCTGGCTGGATATTGAAGGGGTGGCAGAGGCTGAAATCACCTCCGAAGAAGTGGATTACCCGATTGAAGCGGCCCTGGTTCCGGGTAAGGGCCCGGGCTGGCGGGCGGCGGGGCCCGGGGAGCAGACGGTTCGCCTCCTGTTTGACCAGCCGCTGAGGCTCAGGCGGATCCAGGTGGTGTTCCAGGAAGATGAACAGGAGCGCACCCAAGAGTTCGTTTTACGGTGGTCGGCGGATAGAGGCCGGACGTACCGGGAGATCGTGCGCCAGCAGTATAATTTCAGTCCGCCGGGGCTGACCCGTGAGGTGGAGGACTATAACGTCGAGCTGGACGGAGTCACGGCCCTCGAAGTGAAGATTATTCCGGATATAAGCGGCGGCCGCGCCCGGGCCTCGCTGGCGCAGCTTCGGCTGGCCTGATGATTACCGGGAGAGGAGAAATTATTCGTAACTGAATTCTTTGCCTTGAAAAGTTCCTCAGGTGGCCTCGGTGGGTCCTCGCAATCTTAGAATCGTGTCGGGTGTGTCTGCGCACCATTAATTGTTCCAACAAAAAATCATTGCATTGGGAGGAAAACTCCATCCCTGACCACGCACAGGCGAGACGCCTGTGCCACCAGGCTTTATCCTATTGTTGAACTCTATTCGGAAATGAACAATGGTTTTTCATCCGGAGAATTTCGGTGGGCAGATCTTTAAGGCGGGAGGCCCGTGGCGTTCCCGCTCGACCTGTCTTCATTTCCGGCGGCAAAACAGGTCAAACTCCGGAAAATCCCCGCTTCTCTAACCTCGGGGCTGGACAGTCCAGCGAGAAGTCATTATTGTTTTGCTAATATATTCTCCAAATTGTTCATTTTCCCTCATCAACCTTTTGTGAAACTGAATCCGCCCGGGCACCCGGGGTGGCGAGTTCAGCCCCGGAGTTGCCGCGGGTGCAGCATTTTGTTAAACGAACCATAACTCTTTTGAAAAGTACGGGGCAGTGGCGGCGATGACGCCTGATCCAGTGAAGCGGGCCAAAGAAAATCTGGGACACGTGGAATCAGTGCGGGGGAGCGTGGTGGACGTGCGCTTTGACGAGCAGCTGCCCGCGATCAATAACCTGCTCCGGGCGGGCAAGGACGGCAATATCGTTATCGAAGTCATCAATCATCAAAACTCCCAGGTGGTGCGGGGCATCGCGCTGACGCCGACCCGGGGCCTGGCCCTGGCCTCCCGGGTCACCGACAGCGGCCATCCCATCAAAGTTCCGGTGGGGGAGCGGCTGCTGGGCCGGGTGTTCAATGTCTTCGGAGAGACCATTGACAACAAAGAGGAAGTGAGCGGCGGCGACTGGCGCTCCATCCACCAGAGGCCCGTGCCCCTGACCCGCCAGTCCACCATTTCGGAGATTTTTACCACCGGCATCAAGGCCATCGACGTGTTGGCGCCTTTGGAACGGGGCGGCAAAGCGGGGCTGTTCGGCGGCGCCGGCGTGGGCAAAACCGTGCTGATCATGGAAATGATCCACAACATGGTGGGCCAGCACGAAGGGGTGAGCCTGTTCTGCGGCATCGGCGAGCGCTGCCGGGAGGGCGAGGAACTGTACCGGGAAATGCGGGACGCCGGGGTGCTGAACAGCACGGTCATGGTCTTCGGCCAGATGAACGAGCCTCCGGGGGCCAGGTTCCGGGTGGGGCACGCGGCTTTGACCATGGCGGAGTATTTCCGGGATGAGGCCCGGCAGGACGTGCTCCTGCTGATCGACAACATTTTCCGCTTCATCCAGGCGGGGGCCGAGGTTTCGGGCCTCATGGGCCAGTTGCCTTCCCGCCTGGGATATCAGCCCACCCTGGGCACGGAATTGGCCGAACTGGAGGAACGCATCTGCAACACCGCGTCCGGGGCCATCACCTCGGTGCAGGCGGTGTATGTGCCCGCGGACGATTTTACCGATCCGGCCGCGGTGCACACCTTCGGGCATCTGTCCGCGTTTATTGTTTTGTCCCGCAAGCGGGCCAGCGAAGGGCTGTATCCGGCCATCGACCCCCTGCAATCGGGCTCCAAGATGCTGTCGCCGCACATCGCGGGGCAGCGGCACTACAGCATTGCCCAGGAGATCCGCCAGACCCTGTCAAACTACGAGGACTTGAAGGACATCATCGCCATGCTGGGGATCGAGGAGCTGTCCCGGGAGGACCGCATGACGGTGAACCGGGCCCGGCGGCTGGAGCGTTTTTTGACCCAACCCTTTACAGTGACTGAACAATTCACCGGCCATAAGGGCCGCACCGTGAGCCTGGACGAGGCGCTCACCGGGTGCGAGCGCATTTTAAACGACGAATTCGCCGAGGCCCCGGAACGGCAGCTATACATGGTCGGGGCCATAGACGAGGCCTGAGCATGCGGCTGAAAATCATGACTCCCACCCAGATCGTGGTAAATCAAGAGACCGTCAAGGTCATTGCCGAGGCGGAGAACGGCTCCTTTTGCCTCCTGCCCCGCCATATCGATTTTGTGGCGGCGCTGGTGCCGGGGATTTTGTCGTTTTTCGACTCCGAGGGCACAGAAGAATTCGCAGCCGTGGATGAGGGTATTCTCATCAAGGCGGGGCGGGAAGTCCTGGTGTCCACCCGCAACGCGGTGCGCAGCAAGAAATTGGGGACCCTGCGACAAACGGTGGCCCAGGAATTCCAGGTCAAGGACGAACGGGAAAGAACCGCGCTGGCCGCGGGGGCCAGGCTGGAAGCCGATATTGTCCGCAAATTCATTGAGTTGGGTGAACGTGAACGAATTTGATCCGACGCCGGAGGGCTCTTCGGGCGATTCTGAGAAATTCAAAGAAGAGGTCGAAGCCAAAGAAGAGCGCAAGCTCAAGGCCAGGCGCGAGGAGCGCCAGAAGGTCTGGTTCGGGCTGGGCATGTTCGGCCTGGTGGGATGGTCGGTGGCCATCCCCACCCTGCTCGGGGTGGCCCTGGGGGTGTGGATCGACGCCACCTGGCCCAGCCGCTATTCCTGGACCCTGATGCTCCTGTTTGTGGGGATCGTCATCGGCTGCCTGAACGCCTGGTACTGGGTGCAGCGGGAGAGCCGGCGTGACGGGTGAGACCGGTTTCACCATCGCCATGGTCATCATGAACAAGGGGCTCGAACTGGGTCCCTGGGCGGTACCCTCCGAGGTTTATGCGGGCATGGTTGTGGTATCTCTGACCACCTGTGTTTTGGCTTCTTTGACGGTGCGGATCTTGCTGAAACGGTGGCCCCAGGAGCAAACCAGCGGTTGACATGAATCAGCTTTTAACCTTATTTCTGGCCTTGGCCGCGGGACTGGTGCTGGGGCTGTTCTATTTCGGCGGCTTGTGGCTCACGGTGCAGCGCCTGCCCCAGACCCGGCATCCGGGGTTGCTGGCCTTTTTGAGCTTGACTATCCGGCTCGGGGTGACCCTGGTGGCGTTTTACCTGGTCATGGCCGGGAGATGGGAGCGGCTGCTGGTCTGCCTGGCCGGGTTTTTACTGGCGCGCTTCCTGCTGGTCCGGCGGCTGGGGCCGATTTCTTCGCCCCGCGCGGGGAGCTAGAGTGGGTTGGTTTTATTTCCAGCTGAACTAGAAGTCACTGAAAAATTTAGCAAAAAGGCAAGGGCGCAGGCTGAAGCCTGCGGCTACATTTTTTCGGGGCCTAAACGGGGATTTTATGTCCACAGAATCTCAGGTGGCAGGGCGCGCCCTGCACAACTGCAGCCGTTAAGAGGATAACCATGGACGTCATGCGCTTGAAGGACATCAGCCCGGATGCTGTGGTCTTCTGGGCCTATGGCTGGGCGTCCCTCAACGCCACCATTGTCTTTACCTGGGTGGTGATGGTGCTTTTTGTCATCATTGCCTGGCTGGGGACCAGAAGCCTGACTTCGGGGACCAGATTCTCCCGCTGGCAAAATTTGCTGGAAGTGGTGATTAACGGCATGCGGAGTCAGATCGCCGAAATATCCGGAGAGCAACCCCGGCGCTATCTGCCCTTCGTGGGGTCGCTGTTTCTGTTTATTGCGCTGTCCAATATTTTGACCATTATCCCCGGGTTTGTGGCGCCGACCGCGTCCCTGTCCACCACCGCGGCCCTGGCCATCCTGGTGTTCGTGGCGGTACCGGCGTACGGTATCATGGATCAGGGGGTGCGGGGTTATTTCCGGCATTATATCCGGCCCACCCCCTTGATGCTGCCCTTTCATATCATGGGAGAATTGTCCCGCACCCTGGCGCTGGCGGTGCGTCTGTTCGGCAATATCATGAGCGGCACCAAGATCGTGGCCGTGTTGCTGGCGGTGATGCCCCTGATTTTCCCGATTGTGATGCAGGCCCTGGGGTTGTTGACCGGGCTTATCCAGGCCTATATTTTTGCCGTGCTGGCCATGGTTTATATCGCGTCGGGCACCCGGGCCCGCCAGGAACGGCAGGAACAAGTGGCCGCGACCGGCGGCGGGGACCAATCGACCCAGGATTCTTAACAAGGAGAGACCTTTATGGATAATATCAGCCTCGTAGCCCTGGCCTCGGTGGTGACGGCCGGATTTACCATCGCCATCGGCTCCGTGGGCCCGGCGCTGGGCGAAGGGCGGGCCGTGGCCCAGGCCCTCAGCGCCATTGCCCAACAGCCCGACGAAAGCGGCACCATCACCCGCACCTTGTTCGTGGGCCTGGCCATGA
>CAZLRL010000169.1:0-6468 GCA_964561645.1 uncultured Desulfobacterales bacterium | reverse complement strand
CCGGGGAACCTGATAACTTCCCGGGTGATCATAATTGTCAATGCTTTTGAGAGAAAAGGAGGGGAGGTGAAACCCAGGCGGAAAGGGGACTCTATAGTTTAAAAGAGCGGCCGGGCGGCTTGGCGTTCAGGAAGGCCGAGCCTTGGGATTGAATTTTTACCGGAGGAGTGAACTATGAAAAAACTTTTCATTGCGGCTTTAATGTTGGGGCTAATAACAGTCTTGGCGACACCGGCCCTGGCACAACTTGACCAGGACCCCGACATCTGTGACGTGAGCTTCGATGTGGATGTGGAAAAAAACAAGGAAATCAACATCGAAAAAAACGTGGAAAAGAATTTTGAGTACAACTTGGGCCTAGAATCTTCTTTCGCAGTTTTCCCCCTACAACTGGCCGAGGTCGAAGTTTTCAAGTGTGACCATAACGAAGGCAATGAAGTTGAAGTATCGGAGCTGGGGGGGTCGACCAACATCACCGGTTCTTTCATCGGCTTTACCGGGATTGTCCAGATCAACCAGTCGTCCGGTCTGCTCAACAACCAGGGCAACATCCTGGCTGCCGGCTTTACCGACAAAAATAATCCCGAGCAAATCACCTGGGGCGTCTCCATGGTGGAAGTGGCGGTGGAAAAGGCCAATCTGGACAATGAACTCATTGTGGAGGAAATGCTTGGCAGCGACAACATTTCCGGTTCTTTTAACAATTTTACCGGCCTCGCCCAGATCAACCAGGCCTCCGGCATTCTGAACAATCAGAACAATGTGGTGGGCATAGCCCAAAACCTCGACACTATTGGTTTGATGGCTGAAAACGACACCTTTTTAACCATGCAGAACGCGGGCAACGAAGCTACTGTGCCCGAGATCACCGCTTCTGCCAACATCACTGATTCTTTTCGGAACGGTACCGGAGCGGTGCAGATCAACCAGGCTCCCGGCGCCCTGAACAACCAGACCAATATCATCTCGGTGGCCTTTGCCGGGAATAACCCCTGAGCTTAAAGCCGGGAGGGAGGCGTGAATGCTCCTCCCTCCCCTGTTCCTTAAGCCGATGTAACCCTCCAGTCTCCAGGAGACCCGGATGCTCGGGAAGCTGCGAAATTATCCCTTATCAGCCAAATTTCCCTGGAGACGCCCCGGCCTCGCCATCAAGAAAATCGTGCTTATCCTCTTCGTGGGCTTGATTATCTGGGGTTGGCCCCCCAACCGGGCCCAGGCCGCGGATGTCCTGGTTTTCCTGCAGGGCGGCGGGCTTTTTACCAAGGAGGTCAAAAGTTTAAAAGAACGCCGCCTGCGACGGGTAGTGCCTCAGACCCTGGACTATAGCTGCGGCGCCGCGGCTGTGGCCACCGTTATGCGCTATCACTTCGGTTACCCGTTGACGGAGACCGACGCCATCCTGGGGATGTTCAAGCACGGGGAACAGGAAAAGATCCGCCGGCGGGGCTTTTCCATGCTGGACATGAAGCGGTTCGCGCTCCAGCAAGGCCTCAAGGCCAAAGGTTACCGGGTCCCGGACGTCAATCTTCTCAAGCAGGTGAACATTCCTGCCATCACTTTGATCGAGACCAATCAATACAAGCACTTCGTGGTCATCCGCTACACGGACGATCAATTCGTCTACCTTTCGGACCCGTCCTGGGGCAACCGCAAGATGCCCCTGGCGGACTTTGAGAAGTATTGGGACCGGGCCATCCTGGTGCTCTACGGACCCTGTCAGGGGACCCCCGAGGGCCTCTACTGCGAGGCCGAGGAGGAATTCCTGCTCAAAGATCAGGTGGTGCGGTACCAGGGCTTGCTGGGACACCGTTTTGCCATGGACGCGGCCAATAGCATGATTTATGTCACCCGGTTTTCGGACCCCACCTCCATACCCTTTCTCATGCAGCCGGTGGTGGGGTTTCTTGGGGGGAATTAACCCAGGTGACCGGTTCTGGGAGGCGTCGGGTGTGTCGACAAAAATAAGGTTGGGGCGGATATTTGGCTGGCTTGCCTTATGGCTGACGCTCGTGCTGCCTCTGGCGGCCCAGGCTGGTTCAGACGGCGACGACCCTCTGGTGGTGCAAAAGCCGCGCATCCTCGACGCCTGTCCCGAAATTTTTGACGCCGAATTGGCCAAACGGCGCGGCCGCTACGATGCCTACTACTTCGGCCTGGACGTCCGGCTCGATCTCACCGGTTCGGGCCCCTTTTTCGCCTTGAGGCCCCATGCCAATCTGCCGCCGGGCACCGTGGTCACTTCCACCGGCATCAGCTACCAGGACCCCGAGGTGAAGTACCTGGCGGGTCTGGGGCCGCACAGCCTGTATCAGGCGGTGCAGGTGACCGGCGACCGTAAAATTGTCACCGGCGTGGTCAACCTGGACCTCAAACTTCCCCAGGCCATGGTGACCGGTAATTCGCCGCTGAGCCTCCCCAAGGCCAGCCTGACCGGATTGTCCGGGTTGACTCATTAAGGAAAATCCCATGGGCGCCCTGATCAAGGCAACGAGAATCGGACTGGTGGCAGCGCTGTTGTCGGTCCTGACCGGGTTTCCCGCTACGACCCTCCCCGGGGGCCCTCAGTGGGGTCCGACCGGCTGTTTCGCACAGGAAAACGGGGCCGGGGGGTCAAACTCGGAAGTTCGCCGCGCCGCAGGCTATGTCGGCAACAACTTTGTGGGGCAGGTGAGCATCCTCAACAATACGGTCACCGATACCAACGGCTTCTATAGTGTGCGCCTGCTCAACGCTTTTCAAGGCTTTGGCGGTATGGTCCAGGTGAACCAGGCTGCGGGTATGCTGAATAACCAGGCGACCTATGTCGGTTTGGCCGGTTTCGGGGCGGGTGCTTCAGCCAGGAGCCTCCGGATGAGCTATCTGAGCCGGTTACAACAAAATTCCCTGACCATCTCCAACAGTACTTATCAAGCCCGCATCAGAGGCCCTTCCTTCGCAGGCGGCGCCGGCCTCACCCTGGTGAACCAAGCCAGCGGCCATATGAATACGCAGTTGAGCGCGTTTTTCCTGACTATGGGGACCGGCGCGGCCCACGATCTCACGGACCTGCAACTGGGTGCCATCAGCTCCCAAAACACGGTGACCTGCAACCCGGACGCGCCCGGCGTCCGTGCCGCCGAGCTGGAGCTGGATAAAGGTGCGTTTCAAAACTACACCGGCATCTGGGGCACCAGCCAGGTGGCGGGCAATCTGAATCAGGTGACGACCATCTTTAACGTCCGGGTGACCACGGTGCCCTGAGGGCGACCTAAGTGACTGGTTTATAAAAGTGAGTGGTCCCCTGCGCCGGACTGCTTTTTTCCAAGCAGGGTAAATCTCAATGATATGATTGAATACTACTTTGGAGAGCTCGGTGAATGGGGTACTTCCGTTTTCGTAACTGCTTTAACATACTCGGAGAAGACTTGCATTTGCGATTGCATCACCATGGTGTGATAACCTACTACTGCGAAGAATAACGTAGCTAAAGCAAGAGCGGTTCCAACTATCCATGATTTCAACCCCTTAATATCTCCTCTCAACTCTCTAATATCTGTTTTTATTTCATTAACAGAATCTTCGATATGGGTAAACCTGGTTTCTAAATAAATATCAAAACTTGGCCCTTGAGGATTATCGCCACCCCCAAAGTTTATTTTCTTATCACTTTTATTCATCGGAAATAATTTTCCCATTTCCAATCCTTCCTCTATATGTTTCCTAGCTTATCTTTTAAAATATCAATTGCATGTTGAGATATGTAACCACATTTATCACAAACAACAACAATCGATGGTATTATTGGCTCTTCTGGCAATGTCATTGATCTAATTTTTTGTTTAGTAAAAATAAAATCCAGTAAAACGAAGGAATCATTCCCACATCTGGGGCATCCTTGAACAGCATTCATTTCTGTAAGAACCTGGATAATCTTATCTTTTTGTTCTTGTGTCAATTCTTGCATATAATTGCCTTTCAATTTGAAGAGTAGCGGTTACAGGGCGCGCCGTTACAAAAGGCACGCCCCATAACCTTAAAAATCCTCCT
The DNA here is from genome assembly GCA_964561645.1 of uncultured Desulfobacterales bacterium. Taxonomy (GTDB): domain Bacteria; phylum Desulfobacterota; class Desulfobaccia; order Desulfobaccales; family 0-14-0-80-60-11; genus JBGSLA01. The sequence continues at coordinate 2,442 of CAZLRL010000169.1, read as the reverse complement.
CGTCTTCGATGATGCCCTGGTGGATGAACTTGTAGAGGCTGCCGATCCACTCCAGTTCATTTTCCAGCTCCGAGTTGGCGAAGATCCACTCGCCCTCCCGGTCCTTGGCGATGATGACGATCTCCTCGAGGTCGTCCAGGTCCTGATAAAAGCGCTCCACGATCTCCTTGACCGAACGCTTCCCTTTTTCAAACGGAATGATGTTTTTGTGCATGGTGATAAGGGCCGGCAAAAGGGCCCTGAACCCTCCGGGTGCTGATGAGATGCCTTTCCGGGGAAAGGAGAGAAGCCGCTGCCCCGCAGGGAATTATTTCGTCGGGTGCAACGGTTGCTCTGCTTCATTTTTTATTGATCGCGCCAAAAAAGCAATGATAATTTCGTTGACCACCTCCGGCGCCTCTTCCTGGGGGGCATGGCCTATCTCGGGGAGAAGATGCAGCTCGGCCCGGGGCAGGCGTTTTTTCAGCCACCCGGCCTGATCCGGGGGCAGGATGCGGTCCTGTTCCCCCCAGATGAGGCAGACGGGTTGTTTTATCCGGCCCAGCAGGGTCTCCACCCGGGACCTAGGCCAGCGGTCGATTTGGCAGACCAGGCGCCTGAGAGCCAGACGATTGGCCAAAGTGCGGAAGGTAACCGCATAGCCCGCCACCACTTCAGGGGTGACAAATTCTTTGCGGTAATAGGATTGGTGGAGGGCCAGCCGCACGGTCCGGGGTCCGAGGAGCGCAGCAATGGCCCAACCTAACAAGGGCAGGCGCAAAGGGTAAAAGAGCCGGGGGATGGTCTCCAGCGCCGCGGCCGGGGCCAGCAGCACCAGGGCCGGGAAGCGCTCCGGGGCTTCCCGGGCCAGGAGCAGGGCCAGGCTGCCTCCCAGAGAATTGCCCACCAGCGCGGCCCGGGGCAGATCATAATAATCGACCAGCCCCAGGAGTTCCCGGGTCAGGGTCTCCAGATGGAAGTCCGGGACCGCCTGGGGCGGCGTGCGGCCGTGGCCGGGAAGGTCCGGGGCCAGGACCCGGTAGTGACGGGACCAGGGGCCGATATTCTCCCGCCAGGAGAAACTGGAAGCTCCCAGGCCGTGCAGCAGCACCAGGGGGAAGCCCCGGCCTGCCTGCTCAACAAACCAGGTTTGGTCCATAAGAGTGCCGGGGAAGGGGAGGGCGGGACAACCAGGCGCACGCCGCTGAATAATCTAAACAAGTTTTCAAGGTATAAGGGTGGGTTTACTCAGGCCCCGTCTTGGCAGCGAGGGCTCTGCCCGACATTCTTCCGGAACCAGATCACGCCCCACAGGCCTGGCGCAGTTTGGCGCCCAGGTCCGTAAAGCGCCGCACGGGCTGATCGTTCTTGATGGCCAGGGCCAGGGCCTTTTTGCTCCCCAGGAGCACCACCAGGCGGCGGCCCCGGGTGAGGGCCGTGTACAACAAATTGCGCTGCAACAGCAGGTAATGGTGGGTGGTGAGAATGAGCACCACCCCCGGAAATTCGCTGCCCTGGGCCTTGTGCACCGTCACCGCGTAGGCCAGGGTAATTTCATCCCCTTCCCCCTGGTCGTAGGCCACCACCCGCCCGTCGAAGTTCACCAAAAGTTGCCCGGTGTCGGGAATGAAACCCGAGACCAGGCCGATGTCCCCGTTGAACACTTCCTTGTAATAATTGTTTCGGAGCTGCATGACCTTGTCGCCCCGCCGGAAGACCCGGGCGCCGAAGGTGTAGCGGGGGGCCCGGGGGTTGAGGCGTCCCTGCAGTTCGTGGTTCAGGGTCTGGATGCCCACCGCGCCCCGGTGCATGGGGGTGATGACCTGGAGGTCTTTCACGGGGTCAAATTGATAACGCCAGGGCAGCTCCCGGGAGACCAGGTCCAGGAGGCGGGCCTTGATGGCCTCCGGTTCCTGGAGCTCCACGAAGACGAAATCCACCTGGCCGAAGCGCTGGGGCAGCAACGGAAAGGCCCCCTGGTTCACCCGGTGGGCGTTGACCACGATGAGGCTTTGCTTGGCCTGGCGGTAAATCTGGGTGAGGCGGGCCGTGGGCACCACCCCGGAGCCCATCAGGTCCTTGAGGACGTTTCCCGGCCCCACCGCGGGGAGCTGGTAGACGTCTCCCACCATGATCAGGCGGGCGGCGCGGGGTACCGCCTTGAGCAGGTGATACATCAGGTAGATGTCCACCATGGAGGCCTCGTCCACCACGATGGCGTCGGCCTTGAGAGGTTCGGCGGCGTTGCGCCGGAACCCGCCAAGCTGCGGGGAAAACTCCAGGGCCCGGTGGATGGTGGCCGCGTCCGCGCCGGTGGCCTCGCTCAGGCGCTTGGCGGCGCGGCCGGTAGGGGCCATCAGGAGCACTTTGGAGCCCAGGCGCCGGTACAGATCCAGGATGCAGCTGACGATGGGGGTTTTGCCGGTTCCCCCTAATGTCAAGTTTCCGACCGATATCACCACG
>CAZLRL010000168.1:0-6470 GCA_964561645.1 uncultured Desulfobacterales bacterium | reverse complement strand
GGCCTGCTGAGCTTCAGCGGTTCGAGCCTCCGCAGCCTTGAGTTTATAGCGCTGATACGCGGCCTCATCGCCAAAGTAGAGGCGATTGGACCCCGGATCGGGGTAGACGTAAAAGGTTTTGTCGTGCCAATGCACCGGGACGAATTGGTGGGCCGGCAGGCTCTGGAGGTGATCGGGTTTCAGGGGCGGCCGGGCCTGAAAGCCGGACTGCAGGAGCAGGTCGGTGGTGGCAGGCGCCCGGCTGGCAGGAGACCCGGCACAGGCGGCCAGCCAGAAGGCACAGACCACAAAAAGTCCCACAGAAAACCAGAGTGTTTTTCGATCCATGTAAACCTCCTTTTTGCGCAGGGTCACTATTTGGGTAAGTATCATCCCAGGATTTGTCAAGTGAACCGAATTCCTTGAAGATCCGCCAGGTCAGGATAATAATAACCGCACCACAATGATGGCGATGATGATGCCCACCACATCCGCGGTGATGCACACCGCCACCAGGTACCGGGCGTTTTTGATGCCTACGGCCCCGAGGTACACCGCCAGCACGTAAAAGGTGGTCTCCGCACTCCCCATAATCACCGCCGACATCAGACTGGCCATGGAGTCGGGGCCGGTGTTTTTCAAAATCTCGGTAAAAATACTGAGGGTGGCCGCGTTGGATAGGGGCTTGACCATGGCGATGGAAAATACTTCCGCCGGAATATTGAGCGGGGAGGCCACCACGGAAAACATATTTTTGATGTAATCATGCCCGCCCGAAGCCTGGAAGGTTTTGACCATAATAAAGATGGCCAGCACATAGGGAAAAATCCCCAAGATGATGTCGATGCCGTCTTTGGCTCCGGTCACAAAGGATTCGTAGACCGACACCCCCTTGGCAAAGCCATAGGCCACCGTGAACAGAATAAACAGCGGAATAATATACTGAAACGCAAGATTGACGGTTTCCATCATGAGCTTTTCCTATCCTTAAATTTTTTGAAGATATAAAGGATGGTGATGGCCATGACCGTAGAAATGAGGGTGGCCAAAAAAGTCGGCAGAAAAACCCAATTCGGGTTTTCGGAACCGTAGCTGGCCAAGAGGCCGATGACCGTAAAAGGTATGAGCTGAATACTGGAAGTATTGATGACAATGAACAGCATCATTTCAAAAGAAATAGTATCTTTGTCCTTATTAAGTGTCTGCAGGTCTTCCATAGCTCTTATACCCAGAGGGGTGGCGGCATTCCCGATACCGAAGAAATTGGCCAGCAGATTGAGGGTTATCGAGGTTATGGAAGCATGTCCTCTGGGGATATTTCTAAACAGGGCCGAAATGAGGGGCGTGAAAAAATTGGACAGCCGATACATCAGCCCCGAGTCCTCCAGGATTTTGGTCACCCCCAGCCACAGGGACACTATGCCCACCAGGTAAAGACATACTTCCACCGAGGCTTTGCCGGCCTCGAACATCGCCTTGGTGAAGTCGTCAATCCGGCCGTTGACCACGGCAAACAGGACACTGACGCTTAAAACCAAAAGCCAAACAGTACTCATTAAGCCTCCAAATTAAATTTGAGTTCAAGGTTCAAAGTTCAAAGTTCAAGGTTTATTAGCGCAAGCTTCTGATAATGCAGGAGAAACTGTCATTCTAAGGAAGCCTCGCGACCGAAGTAGTCTCAGTTCCACTCATACCTGCTTTAGCCGGTGAGTCGAACCACCCAATTTTACCCAAATCCCCTCCGCGGGTCACAGTCCATAATGCTACAATCAGGCAATTTGTGCAAAACCAAATAATATCCTGATTATTCAGGTACTTATATGAGTGGAGAGTTGATACTGATTAGCTGAGGTAGGATGGGTGGGGAGCTACTGAGCAATCGGCAGGGCTGAGCCAACCGGATCGGCTCGGGATCAATTTCTGTCACATTTTTTTGGGAGGGGGGGAGAAAGAATCTTTCACTGACTCCCGAGCCAGGTAAAAAACCGGCTCACCAGTCTGGTGGCCTCGGTCTGTTCGCCGCCCGCCTGCAGAAAGATGGCTTGCTGGAGAGGTTTGATGGCCTGGCGGGCCGCCTTCATAAAAGCAGACTTGGATTTGTGGGGAAACTGGCTCTCATCCATGTAGGCCCCGGCCATGTAAAGCAGGTTGCCGAAGTAATCGTTGGCGTCGAGCCCGTAATGGGCAAACAGGCTCAGGGCCGCGGGCACATTGAGCCAGGGCCGGTAGGGGTTGGGGTCGCCGATCAGGGTAATTTCGGGTTTGCCGAAAGTCTGAACCGCGAGCTCCATATAGCGGCTGATTTTCGGCTCGAGCCCCATTTTGGTGGCCCCCACCCAATCCACCGCCACCAGGTCGGCGCCGCCGATAATAGTCTCGGTAACGTTGGGTTCGGGATCGGCAAAAATCCCGAAGGGACCGTCCGCACTCAGATAGGCGTCAATGAGCCCGTAATGCACCGGGAAGGCCCGGAGATATTCCATGGTCGTATGGTAGATATCCCGCCCGGTGTGATATTCGGAGAACTTGTCCGCCAGGGGCAGGGCGCCGTAAATGTTTTTCAGGGTCAGGGTGTAATAGGCATAGGCGTGGGTCTTGTTTTTGGCAAAGGAGATGCGAAAGTCGGCGTTTTTCCAGGTCAGGGGGACCCGATGCTCACCCAGGTGAGGGCCCAGGTAGTGTTCTTCATACTGGTCCTCGGTTAAATCCACCACCCGGTAGCCGTGGCTCCCGTCCAGGGCATAGCCCAGGTATGCGGCCACCTCCCGCACCCGCCGATTATAAAAATACTCCCCGTAGGTGCTTTGGGCCTCGACCACGGCAATATTAGTGTAACCCCGCTCCTGCAAAGCCCCCACCAGGCGTTCCACCAGATACGGGTCGGTGAACGTGGTTTGATCGGCCTTGTTGTAGGCAAACATGAAATTGGGCTTGATGACGATGGTAAAGTCCGGCTGCGGTTTGCCCGAATTTTGCCAGGCGTCGTGGACCAGATCAAAAAAAGCGGTTTGTTTCAGGACCTCATCCAGGGCTCGAAACCGGTTGGTATCCCGGATCGCGGCCACGGTTACTTTTTGGGTGGAATTCTCCGCGCCCAGCCGCATGAAATCCATATCCTCTTCCAGGGCCAGGCACACCTCCCCCGAAGGGTCCTGAACCGCGATGATGCGCCGCTGGAAATCCGCGGTGGGAAAATGATCATTATTGACTTCCAGGAGCGGCTCCCCCAGCTTGACAAACAGAGGCGGGTGGTGCTCGGAGATGTCACCTTTGGGGCCCAGATCCTGGACCCGCACGGTGCCCTCCGCCATCAGAAATTCCTTGGACGCCACCCGGGAGACCACCGCGCCCAGGAGTGCATCCACCTGGTCTTTCAGCAGCCGTTGGCGCTCATTGCGCAGAGAATTGGCGTGGATCTGCACCCGGGCGGCGCGGGCCTCGGGCCGGACCGCACAAATGTAGCCATAGAGCAGGGTGGGTTCCTTGATATTTTTAAAGGTCGAGCGTTCCGCTTCGCCGAAGCTGGCCTCCGTCAAGATCCCGTAATCTATGGTCTGATCCCCCTGGCTTATTTTCAAAGTCCCGCTGGTGACCGTGACCGTGTGGGGCGTGATGAAAATCCCCAGCAGGTGCTCGGAGGGCAGAATACTGCGCAGGACCCATTTTAGCCCTGAAGCCAGATTAGCCAGCACATGGTTGGCAATGGCAAAGGGCAGGGGAGTCACGGCATAGGGCCGGGCCTGGAAGTTTATCGTAAAGTCCGCCTGGCATTCCTTGAGATAAGGCTTTTTCTCTTTGAGATGGGCAAAGCGGGTGGCATAGCCTTCCGTAACTTCATAGATAGGGCCCTGGTAGCGGTAGGTGCCCTCTTGAACATTCAGGTATAATCCTGCCAGAATCCGGTCGGTAAGACAGTATTTTTTGTAGCCCGCGGCCCGGCTGCCGATCACCAGCAGCACATCCCAGAAAATCTCTCCATCCCCCCAGGGGAAGTCCTTGTCATGGATGCCCGAGACCAGGAAAAAATCCTCTTCCGCGCCGTCCTGCCGCAGCCGCCCGGCCAGGACCAGGTTTTCATATTCGGTGGCGTAAAGGGGATCGAAGTCCCGGAGATATTCCTCCCTGATCTTGCCCCAGGCAAAGTCGATGAACGCGGTCCGGGCTTGTATCCGGCGGTGCAACTCCCACCACCTGGTGCCGGTGACCTTCATAGAGCCCAGGAGTGCGGGCGCGTCCTTGAGGTCGAAGAAAAGCTGTCCGGCGCCATACACGGGCGCAGTGGCGTCCGGCCCGGCGTAGATCGTGGTAAACAGAGTGGTCATATCCTCCGTCAGGTCGAAGCCCGGATCGTCCTGGAGGTGCTTTTCCCCGTAGAAAAAGTAGCGCTGGCCGTCGGCAGTGGTAAAGCCGAAGGCGTAGGTCATCAGGCGCCTGCCGGTGGCCGGGTCTACGGCAAAGAGGCGGAAGGAGCCATTTTCCATGGAAAAAGGCCCGCCCAGCGCGGGAAAGGTCAAGGTACCCTCCAGGCGGGCCTGGTGGTCGGCCAGCTGGATAAACTCCTCCAGATCTTCGATGACGATTTTGCAGTCGAAATGGAGGGGGATATTTTGCTGCTGCCCGGCGATTCGGCCGGCCACCCACTCCGTCTCCCCGATGCCGATCCAACCGGACATGGTTTCTTCGAATTCCAATCCCAGACCCTGCAAGCCAGGCATCGTGCACCTCTCTTCACTCCGCCGCAGTTCACCGCTAACGGCTCAGAAGTACTGAATAGGGTTAATATCAAAGAAGGTAAAATTGCCAACCGGAATCAGTCTCCTGGCACACAAAGCCAGGCTGACGGAAAACTTCAGGTCAATCCTTCCAGCCGCACCCGAGCGGCCTTGTGTCGGTGCCGGGGCAGCTGGGGCTTCAGCCACCAGACATTGCGGCTGGCGATTCCCCGAACGTCATCGAACAGCCGCCAGCGGCCCCGGGCCAGGCCCGCGGGCCGGTAACCCAGCGGGCGCAGAAAATCCTGGATCGCACTGCGCTCCAGACCCAGGGACTGGAAGATGGCCTCTTTCATCTCCACCAGGAGCAGGGGCTCGCTTACGGCCAGGGTTTCCTGGGCGCCCCTCAGCGCCGCCGCTTCCGCGCCTTCCACGTCCAGCTTGATGAAGTCCGGGAGGGCCTGGTGCTCCCGCCGGCGCCAGCCGTCCAGGGTAACGGTGGGCACCGGTTGGCGCCCCGTCTGGTCGGTCCCGGGTTGGAAGAGATTGGCCCGGCCGTCAGCCAGCTCCGGCGCACTGTAAAGCACCGCCTCTCCTTCCCGGTCGGTCACAGCCACGGGGTAGGTCACTATATTGGTAAAAGGATTGAGCGCGATGTTGGCGGTCAACTGGCTGTAGGCGGTTCGGGCGGGCTCGAAGGCCACCACCTGACCGGTATTTTTCAGGGCCGCGGCGGCCAGGAGCGTGAAATAGCCCAGATTGGCGCCCACGTCCCAGAAGATTTCCCCGGGAGCCAGAACCCGGGTGATGAGGTCCGCTTCCCGGCGCTCGTCATAGTCCCCGAAAAAGTACAGCCGCCGCTGCTCCGGGTCGGCCAGGTTCAGGCGCAGCGCAAAGTCCCGGACCAGCGAGGCTGTGACCCAGCCGTCCGGCGGGGCCAATTTGCCGTGGAGATGCCGGTAGCAAAAAGCCTTGCCGTCCCGCCAGGGAAAGCGCCGCAGGTACCAGCGCAGGGCCTCCCGGGCCAGATGGAGCAGCTTATTTTGTTTATTCACCTTGCCGCCGTTTTCCCCCAGAAATCTCTTTTCTAAGATGTACAGGGAAGGTTACGTAGGGTGGGCACTGCCCACCGAGATCTTGGGACCCAGACAGACCATTGTCATAAGGAAAATATTCTTGGCACAATGGTTTTCAAACCTGTGCTGACGCAGGCTAAAGCCTGCGGCTACACTTTATTTGTCTGGATTTTCTTATACCTGCCAAAGCCCCACCGAGGACAGGGGGAAATTATCCTGACTCCTTAAATCTTTCTAAACCCGCCTCTAGAAAGGAGGGGTTCGTTAAAATGGCGGCTCCGATCACTGGTTTTGATTCTGAAAAAAATCCCGGACCAGAGATAAGATGCCCTCGACTTGCTCGGGAGCAAACCAGCGCACCTCGGAATCGGCCCGAAACCAGGTGAGTTGGCGTTTGGCATAGCGCCTGGTTTCGGTTTTGGTCAGTTCCACGGCCTCCGCCAGAGTGAGGTTCCCTTGCACTACCTCCACCAGATGGCGGTACCCCAGAGCCTGCAGCGGTTTGATCTCCGGAGAATAACGCTCCAACAGTCTCCGGACTTCCTCCAGCCACTCCTGGGCGATCATGCGGTCCACCCGGGCCTCGATGCGCCGGTAAAGCTCCTCCCGGGGCCGGGCCAGGCCGATCTTCAGAGTGTCATAGGGCCGGTCCTGAAAGCCATGGGCCGCGTGCAGCTCGCTCAGGGGGCGTCCCGTGGCCTCC
>CAZLRL010000167.1:0-6517 GCA_964561645.1 uncultured Desulfobacterales bacterium | reverse complement strand
CGTCCACCGCGAAGAGCTTGACCTCCAGACCGGTGTCCAGGGGAGGCAGCTTGGCCAAAACCGGGGGCGGGTATTCCAATACATACCGGTTGATCATGGCCGGCGGCTTGCCGCAACCGCTGAGAAGCAGAGCCGCCACCAGGGAAAGGGCCGCCATCAGGGTGCCGGCCGGCCGCCGGCCGCGACCCGGCCGCCCAGCGCCGCGGTCAGCAATTTTTCCGGGCCTGGTCATGTTATCACCTTTTGGTTTTGCCGCGTTTTTCATTGAAACGGGGCTCCGGGGCCTTGCCGAACAGAACGTCCGAAGGCCGATAATACAGCCTTTCCACCAGCCGCTCCAGGGTGACCGAAGTCCGTTTGAGATTTTCCATCAGATCCTGGGCATCTTCCACGGTTTTGCGAACTTTATTAATGGTCTGGGGGATTTTGGACTCGCCCACCTCGGTGCCCAGCCCCTCCGCCAGGGACCCCACCTGTTCAAAAGCTTCTCGGGCCGCCATCAGGGCCTGATCAACCTTGCCTTCCTCGATGGACCGGTTGATCTTTTTGAGGGAGTCCCTCAAATAACCGGCTGAGGCGTCGGCTTTGGCCAGCAGGCTCTGGAGCTTCTTCCCCTTGAACACGTCCTTGATCCCGTTGGCGGCGGATTTGATCTCTTTAATAGTTCCCTGGATATCCGCCTTCTTGATCTCCTCCACCGCCTGTTGAATGCCGCTGATGATCTGGCTGATGTCTGAGGGTTTGGAGGGGATCACCGGATATTCGGTGGCGAATTCAATCTTGGGAGATCTATCCGGCTCCCACGGTTTCCTGGGCTCCAGGTTGACAAACACCAGACCGGTGATGCCGGTCATGGTCAATTGGGCCACCACCCTTTCAGACAAATCATTTTTCAGGTTGATGATCATGTATACCGCCACCGTTTTATTGTCCGGCGCGATGGCAATATTCTCCACCAGGCCCACCTTGACGCCCATATACTTGACCTCGGAGTCCTTGTTGAGGCCCTGCACCGATTCCTGGAAAAAGGTGACATACATCTCACCCTCTTGAAAATACTTGGACGCACCGATCCAGATAATCACGCCGGCGAGAAGGATGAAGCCTACGGTGACAAAAACACCGACGATGAAAAATCTGCGGGATTTTTGGGCCATATTCAGACTTCCTTCTCGTGACTGGCGGGTTCACGATTAAAAAAATGGTGGACCCGGGGGTCCTCGGAATCCTTCAGCACTTTGGGATCGCCCTCGGCAATGATACCCTTGGCGTCCTTGTCCAGCATGATGACCCGATCGGAAATGGTGAAAATGGATTGCAGCTCGTGGGTCACCACCACCATGGTGGTGGCTATACCGGCGTTGAGACGTTTGATCATAATGTCCAGTTCCACCCCGGTAACCGGGTCCAGCCCGGCCGAGGGCTCATCGAAAAACAACACCATGGGATCCAGGGCCATGGCCCGGGCCAGGCCGGCCCGCTTTTGCATGCCCCCCGACAGTTCCGAAGGCAGGTGATTTTCAAAGCCCGCCAGGTTGACCATGGCCAGTTTCATCCGCACGATGCGCTCGACGGCCTCTTCCGGGAGGTCCATGTGTTCCCTCAGGGGCAGGGCCACGTTTTCTCCCAGGGTCATGGAGCCGAACAAGGCCCCGGACTGGAAGGATACCCCGATTTTGCGCCGCAACTGGTTTAATTGCCGGCCATCATCAGTATTGACATCGATGCCGTCGAGGAGCACCCGGCCTTTATAAGGTACGTACAGTCCCACCATGTGCTTCATCAGAGTGGATTTGCCGCACCCGCTTCCTCCTAAGATAACCAGGATTTCCCCCCGGTAAACCGTGAAGGTGACGTCTTCCAGGATGGTCTGGTCACCGAACCGGGCGGTCAGGTTTTCCACTTCGATGATGGGCTGTTTGTCAGTCAGCTCCAAGGCTGCACCCTTGCCCCGCTTCCCGGGCTGCACCACACCCTAGGCGAAAAACGGCCTGATATACTGATCCACTATGGAGAGCAGGGCCGCGGCCACGATGATCAAAAACAGGCCCGCCACCACCGCCGAGGTAGTGGCTGTGCCCACTTCCTGGGCCCCGCCCCGCACCTGAAAGCCCCGCTGGCAGCCGATGACCGCAATGATCATCCCATAGATTATCGACTTGAAGAGGCTGTAGAAAATATCGTACATTCCCAGGACCTTGCGGGTCTCATTGATATAGGTGAAAGAGGTGAGATCCAGGAGGGTCACCGCGGCCAAAAAGCCGCCCAGGATCCCGAAGAACATGCTGTACAGGGTCAACACCGGCATGGCGATCATGGTGGCCAGCACTTTGGGCACGGCCAAAAACCGCACCGGCTCAAAACCCATGACCTCCAGGGCGTCCACTTCTTCATTGACTTTCATGGTGCCGATTTCCGCCGCAAAGGACGATCCCGAGCGCCCGGCGATCAGAATCCCGGTGAGCAAGGAGCCCAACTCCCGGGTGAAGGCCACATCCACCAGCGCCGCGACATAAACCATGGCCCCGAATTCCCGCAAGGTAAAAGAGGACATGAAGGCCAGCACCAGGCCCATGAGCAGGCTCATCATGCCCAGAATCGGGAAGGCCTCCACCCCCGTCTTTTGCATGTAGACCAGGACCTCCCCCCACCTGATCTGCCGGGGCCGGAAGACCAGAGACATCAAGGCAGTCAGGAGCTTGCCGAAAAAACTGAGTAGAGTGTAGCCTTCGTTTCCCACGGACAGGGAGGTTTTGCCCAACAATTCAAAAAAATTCAGCCGCTCTTCCTGGCGTATAGGCGGCAGATCCAGATCGTCCGGATCGATGAGCCCCATGATCCGCTGGGCCTCGTCCGTGGTATTGATAAACTCGAAGGGGATGTTCTGCCGGTCGGCTTCCTTCTCCAGGAAGAACAGGGCCAGGGCTCCGGAGCTGTCCAGGTACTCCACCCGGCCCAAATCCACCTCGAGCTTGCCGGGACGCACCTCTTCTAAGCGCCTCCGCAGCTCGTCCATTAATTCGTGCACATTATCCAGCGCCACGCGGCCGGAAAGGACAAACCGGACTTCCTCGCCTGGTTGGCCCTTGACGTCGAGGCCGTAGGTTTCGGCTTGGGTGGCCAAATTATTGTTCATCAGGACAGCACAGGAACGGCGCCCGGAACCCGAAAGTTCGGTCCCCGGGCCTTATTGATTAAAATCCAGGTTAAGAAACTCCTCTGCCGATAGCTGCCAATTCTTTTGCATTTCATCTTCGGAGAAAGAAAGAGCCACCGCCCCCAATACCTTATCCTTTTGCAGGAGAGGGGCAAGAATAATAAAGATTTTGGCGCCCTTGAGGTAAAGTACCGCTTGAACCCTTCTTTTGTTCTTAAAAGCCGTCCGGGCCGGTCTATACTGGCTGAAATCATAATGCCGGGTAGATTCCGACGGTACCCTGACCCGGGTGATGCCCTCCCGGTCCAGGACCACGATCTCTTGCGGCACCGGCTCGCCTTGCCCTTTCATCTTCTCATAACTGGCCTGTAAAATCGGCTTCAGACTTTCCCAATCCTGGCCGGCTGACAGGGAACCGGTCAATTTCTCCGTGAGATTATTAATTTGTTGGAGCACCTGCTTTTGGAAAGCCCGGGCCTGCTGGCTGGGCGGCGGTTGGGGAGCGGAGCAGCCCCCGGCCGCCACCGCCGCCCAGATCAGGAAAACGACCCAAATTTCGGCCCGCTTGACTGCTTGTCCCCGGTGGGTGCCGACCATGGTTTATTTCTCCTGACAGCAGGGCAAGCCGTCCTCCGGGCCGCAGCGCCGAGTCAAGTGAGGGGCCCCCCGCGCCGCGCGCCTTGTGCCTGACAGCTTGCCTTATAGTATCTTATAGTATGAGGATTGTCTTCCCAGGGGACCAGGTGCAGCCTTACAGGCCCGAGAGCTGCGGACCGCGTTTTCAGGGGATGGGGGCAGGGAGTCCGGGCCCCGGCCGCCGCCTCGCACGGTTTTTTCAGGGCGCCTGTCCAGGGGCCCGAAATTTCAGGTGCAGAAATTCCTCCTGGCTCACGTCCCTTTCCTGGCGGACATTTTCACCCTCGAAACCGAGGGCCAGGATGCCCACCACCTGATCTCTATAGATGAGGGGCAAGCAGATAATCAGCGTCGCCGTGCCATCCGGTTGGTATAAAATTGTCTGGTTGGTTTTTTTTTCCGCAAAGGCTTTTTGGACCGCCCGGTAATTGGAAAACTGAAATCTTTTCACTTCGACCGGAGGATACACCGCGGTCAAAATCCCGTCTTTATCCAGGATAAAGACATTATAAAAGATGCCTTCGCATTGTTCGGCACACAGGGTGAAGGCCTTGATCAGAGCCTTCTGAATAGCATTCATGTCTTTGTGGGCCACCGGCTCCACCAGGGGCGGGGCGATCCGGTCAATCACCGCCTGAATTTCCTTCTGGAACTTCGCCGCTTCGGGACTCAGGGGAGGTTCGGGCTTCTGGCAGCCGGCTGCCAGGGCCAGGGTCAGCAGCAGGATTATCGTCGTGGTTTTGGCCTTCGTCGGCTTCATCATACGGTCACCCCGGATTCCTGATCAGGATTATAACTCACAGGCATTGAGAGTCAGCAGATTATCTTTCCGCGGGAAACAGCGCCAAAATTCGACCGCGGCATGAAAACGTTCCTATTCTGACACAAGATAACCCGATGATAAAAGAGATTTTTTCGGCCCGGCGGCTCCCAGCCTGTCCTGGCAAAGCGGCTTCATAATAAAAATATCTGTAAATCTAATGAGTTATCACCTTGGCCCCTGAACCCGGTGGACCTGCCAGGCTTACCTGGAGCAGGAGCGCAGGCTTCCAGCCTGTGCAGGGAACAGGCAGGATACCTGTTCTCCCGGTTAAATGAAGGAACTTGCCAGGTGAGGTCATTTTTTTGCAGGGGGAGGGTCTCCCCCCCCCCACCCCCCCCCCCCCACGGCTATCTTTACAAAGCCAAAACAGCAAGATACTATTAAAAGCCATGGACATTGTCGCCCCCAAGCACAAACGCAAGAAAAGGACATCCCTGAACCGGATCTTGTACTCCACTCCCGAAGAGTGCCGGGACACCGGTATGGCCCTGGCCCTGTTATTCCTCATCATCATCAACTTGTGGGGGGTTTACCGCCTGGTGCCGGTGGCCATGGTCTTGCTCATCATTACCATGGTGTGGCCCCAGGCCTTTCGGCCGGTGGCCGGTTTGTGGTTCGGGTTCGCCCATATGCTCGGCACCATCATGTCCAACGTCATCCTCACCGTGTTGTTTTTTGTGCTGGTGACCCCCATCGGCCTCATCCGACGGCTCCTGGGAGCTGATACCCTGCAGCTCAAGAAGTGGAAAAAAGACGAGGATTCAGTGTTTGCGGTGCGGGCCGATATCATCCAAAAAAAGGATTTGCAGACACCCTATTAAGATTTTAGAATAATACGATTAAGGTTGGCACGGGAGCACCGGCATCTTGCCTGTGTGCCCCTCAGGCCGACAGAACGAAATTCAGCCACAGCTGCATCTCAATACGCCACATCTTGGGGGAGACTCAAAACATGGACTTTATCACCGACCTGTGGGGCTTCATGAGGGCCCGGAAAAAATACTGGCTGCTGCCCATCATCATCACCCTGTTGTTCTTCGGAATGCTCATCGTCTTTACCAGCGGCTCGGCCATCGCCCCGTTTATCTACACCATTTTCTAAAGGACTACCCATGCCCGAAGCCATTGTGGGCCTTTCCGCGTTTTATCACGACAGCGCCGCGGCCATCCTGGTGGACGGCGAGATCGTGGCCGCGGCCCAGCAGGAGCGCTTCAGCCGCAAAAAACACGACGACTCCTTTCCCGTCCAGGCCCTGGCCTATGTCATGGAAGAGGTGGGCCTGGACATGGACGACGTGGCCGCGGTGGCCTTCTACGACAAGCCCTATCTCAAATTCGAGCGCCTCCTCGAAACCTACCACGCCTTCGCCCCCCGGGGTCTGAAAAGCTTTCTGGCGGCCATGCCCGTGTGGGTCAAAGAAAAGCTCCTGATGAAAAAACTCCTGAGGGACGAGTTGGCCAGGTTCGGGAACAGCGCCCCGCCCCTCCTTTTTCCGGAACATCACCTGTCCCACGCGGCCAGCGCCTTTTACCCCTCGCCCTACGAGGAAGCCGCCATCCTCACCATCGACGGGGTGGGCGAGTGGGCCACCTCCACCATCGGCTTCGGCCGGGGCCACGAGATCACCATCCTCCGGGAGCTCGATTTTCCCCATTCCCTGGGCCTGCTCTATTCCGCGTTCACCTATTACACCGGCTTCAAGGTCAACAGCGGCGAATACAAGCTCATGGGCCTGGCCCCCTACGGCGATCCGGACGCGGAGCAAACCCGGCGTTTCCGGCAGTTGATCCTCGAGGAACTGGTGGATCTGCGCCCGGACGGCTCCCTGCTCCTGAACATGGATTATTTCGAATTCGCCACCGGGCTCACCATGTGCCGGGACGACCTCTTCGAGCAGCTC
>CAZLRL010000166.1:4284-6566 GCA_964561645.1 uncultured Desulfobacterales bacterium | reverse complement strand
GCCAACGCCTGCATCCTTCGCGGCGGGAAGGAGGCCCTGCACTCCAACCTGGCCCTGGCCAAGCTCATGCAGGACGCCCTGGCCGAGTTCAACATCCCGGCGGGCGCGGTGCAGGTCATCCCCAGCGTGGCCCGGGAGGCCACCCTGGAACTTCTGAAGCAGGACGAACTGGTGGATCTGATCATCCCCCGGGGCGGCGAGGGCCTGATCCGCTTCGTGGCCGAGAACTCCCGCATCCCGGTCCTCAAGCACTATAAGGGCGTGTGCCATATTTTCGTGGACGAATTCGCCGACCCGGACCTGGCCGAATCGGTGTGCTTTAACGCCAAGGTTCAGCGCCCCGGGGTGTGCAACTCCATGGAAACCATGCTGGTCCACGAAAAGCTCGCGCCCCGGTTTCTCCCCCGCATGCACGCCCGCTTCCGGGAAGCCGGGGTGGAACTCCGGGGCTGCCCCCGCACCAAGGAACTCGACCCCCAGGTCAAGCCGGCCCAAGATGAGGATTGGGGCTATGAATTCCTGGACCTGATTCTGGCCGTCAAAGTGGTCCCTGACCTTGACGCCGCCTTAACCCATATCGCCCGTTTCAGCTCCAACCACACCGAGGCCATTATCACCCGGGACTACGACCGGGCCCAACGCTTTCTCCAGGAGGTGGACTCCTCCGTAGTCCTGGTGAACGCGTCCACCCGCTTCAATGACGGCGGCGAACTCGGCCTGGGCGCGGAGATCGGCATCTCCACCAGCAAACTCCATGCCTTCGGCCCCATGAGCCTGGAGGAACTTACCACCACCAAGTTCATCGTCTATGGCTCGGGACAGATTCGCACGTGAGTGAAGTGGAGGAGGGGGCCAGGGAGCGCTGCCCCCAGCCCTCCCCTCAAAAAAACTACCCAATGCCCCCAAAAAAGCCCCAGCGCCTGGGATTATTCGGAGGGACCTTCAATCCCATCCATTACGGTCATCTGCGCTCCGCCGAGGAGGTGGCCGAGGCCCTGGACCTGGGCCAAGTCTGGTTTATCCCCGCGGCCATGCCCCCCCATAAATCCTCCTCAGACGTGACCTCCTTTGAAACGCGCCTGGCCATGACCCGGCTGGCGGTGGGACGGCAATCCCGGTTGGCGGTTTCAGACGTGGAGGGCCGACGCCCGGGAAAATCCTACACCATCGATACGCTGCACCATTTTCGGGAGGAGTTCGGGCCTCAGAGGGAGCTTTACTTCATCCTGGGCATGGACTCCATGCTGGAAATCGCCACCTGGAAGGACTACCGGGAATTATTCACCCTCGGTCATTTTGTGGTCCTGGACCGGCCGGGCTATGACCAGGACCGCTTGGGGGGTATCCTCAAGGGGCAGGTCCACCCGGACTTCCAATCCTTGCCCGCCGGAGAAGGATTTCAGCATCCGTCGGGCTTCCGGGTGCTGGTCCAGGACACCACGCTGCTGGAGATTTCCGGCACCCGCATCCGCAATCTGGTGCGGGAGGGGAGATCCATTCGATATCTCTTGCCCGAGCGGGTGCGCCGATTTATACTTAAAAATAACTTATATAGACATAGGTGAGAACTGTCGGCAAAGCGAAAAAACCATCCCTGACCTCCAAAGAGCTGGTGGAACTGGCGGCCCGCACCCTGTTGGCCCACAAAGGCCAGGACCTGTTGGTTCTTGATGTGAAGAACCTTTCCAGCCTGGGGGACTACTTCCTTATTTGTTCCGGGGGATCGAAACGACATGTCCAGGCCCTGGCGGAGCATCTCCAGGGAACCCTGAAACAGGTCGGCGCCAAGCCCCTGGGCCTTGAGGGTTTGGATGAGGGACACTGGGTTCTCCTGGATTATGTTGACGTGGTTATCCACCTGTTCATCAAACCCCTGCGCGAATTCTACGACCTGGAGGGTTTGTGGGTGGAAGCTAACCGGGTCCCCGTCGAAGATTTGTCCACCGATCAGATGCAGGGCCGGTCCGGCACCTGATTCCCAGGAGCGTTCCCCATGAAACACCTTGGCAGCTGGCGACACGCAGCCTGGTTTTTAATAATCATACTGCTGGTGAGTACCACTCCTGCTACCGGCGGGTTTTTTGATTCTCTGAGCATCGAAAAAGAAAAACAGATCGGGGAAGAGTTTTTCCTGGAAATCCAGAATTTCTATTCCCTGGCCACCGATCCTTTTGTCACCTCTTATATCAACCGCCTGGGCCACAAGCTGGTAGACCAACTCGGCCCCCAGCCCTACAGCTTCCGCTTTTTCATCATTGATGACCCTACCATCAACGCCATGG
>CAZLRL010000166.1:0-4274 GCA_964561645.1 uncultured Desulfobacterales bacterium | reverse complement strand
ATGGCCGTACCCGGAGGGTACATCTTTGTCACCACCGGGTTCATCCGCTCCATGGAGCGGGAAGGGGAACTGGCCGGGGTTCTGGCTCACGAAGTTTCTCATATTCATGCCCGCCACCTGGCCCGGCAGATGGACAAGGCCAAGGGGGTCAATATTGCCACCCTGGTGGGGGGCCTGGCTGCCGTGTTTTTAGGCGGACCCGCGGCCGCGGTCATTCTGGCCGGCACCCAGGCCGCCAGTATGTCGGCCATGTTGTCCTATAGTCGGGAGCATGAACAGGAAGCGGACAGCCTGGGGTTCAAGTGGATGGTTAAAGCCGGCTATAATCCCCGGGAAATGATGAGCGTTTTTCGCAAGATGAACAAGCAAAGGTGGTTCCAGGGAGGGGAGGTGCCCATTTATCTGAGCACTCACCCGCATACCGATGACCGCCTGGTGGACCTGGCCCACCAGATGAGCCGGTATGAGGGCAAGCTCCCACCCAAAACCGACAATCCGGAGTATCATTATTTCGCCTTAAAAGTGGAGTCCACCTGCGGCAATGCCCATCAATTGCTGCGCCGCATGACCCAGGCCTGTGTCCGGGAGCCGAAAAACCCGGTTTATTTGTACGGCAAAGCCCTGGCTCTGGGCCGCCTGGATCGCCCCCAAGAGGCGCTGGCCGCTTTGCAGCAGGCCCTGGATCTGGACCCGGACAATATCATTGTGCAGCGGGAAATCGCGGCGCAATACTTTGAATCCAACCGCTACCAGGAGGCCTTGCCGATACTTGTCAGTCTCCAGCATCGTTATCCTCAAGACGAGGTGATTCTCTATTATCTGGGGCGGATTTACCAGGAACGCCATCAGACCGACCAGGCCCTGACGGCCATGGAGCGGGTACAATCCTTGAACCCGGCCTTTGTGGAGGTCTATCACAATCTGGGCACGCTTTACGGGGAGCAGGGGCGCCTGGGCCTGGCCCACTACTACTTGGGTTTACACAGCCTCAGGGCCCGGGCCTATCCCACGGCCTTGTTTCACTTTAAAAAAGCCCAGGTCAACATGTCGGCCAGCGATCCGCACTATCACGACTTGCGCAGCCAGATAACCCGCTTGGAAAAAATGAAGGTGAAATACAAGGAATAAGGTTGCCGGTTCAGCATCGGACCTTCTCGAGGTCCGGATCATCCAGCCGTCCAAATCCTGGTGAATTATGCCCATTTATGAATACCGCTGTCTGACTTGCCGTAAGGTGTCGGAATTTCTGGTCCTCAGCCAGTCTTCTCCCTTTGCCCCGGTTTGCCCCCGTTGCGGCGGCACCGACCTGGAGCGGGTGCTCTCCCGCGTACGGGTGCGCCTGTCGGAGGAAACCCGGATGGAGCGGTTGGCCGACCCCCATCGCTGGGGCGGCCTGGCTGACCTGGACGAAAACGACCCGGCCAGCATGGCCCGCATGATGAAGCAGATGGGCCCCCATCTGCAAGAGGCCCTGGGGGAGGACTATCCGGGCGAAATGGATCAGATGATCGAAGAAGCCATGGAAGAAGGGGAAACGGGCGGGGGTCAGGATACTTCAGAGACCGAAGAATAAAAATGCTTATGTAGCCGCAGGCTTTAGCCTGCGCTTAGGGAGTTTGGCTGTTCGGCCCCGCTACCGGCCTGCGGGTTTACCGGGCTTGGCTTCAAGCTTGGTTTTCTTCAACTTTGTCTGGGTGACCTGGGGAGAGTTCGGCTTAGTCTGAGCAATTTGGGGAGATTTCGGCTCGGCAACCGTGATTGGCCTGCAGATGGCAAAGTAACGTCCCTCAGCGTCCTTCCCTTCCTTCAATACCACCTTGTCTCCCTGCTGACGCATCTGGGCCATTTTAGTTTGAGCATGGTTGACGTTCCGGAATTTGGCCACAATCATCAGAGAGGTGGAGGGCCTGGAGACGGGAGTTGAATGCTTGTCACTGACTTTTTTGGCTTCTGTCGCCGGTGTTCTTTTGCGAGTAGTGGTCAGGTCCAGACTGTTTTGAAATTTCAGCTTGCTGGCCACCTCCCGGCGCATTTTTTCCAGGTTATCCATTTTGGCTTTGGCTGCCTGCTTACTGGCCACCTTTTTCTCGGCCTGAACAGGCTTCTTGGGTAAGGCGGCAATATTCCCTGGCATCGGAGGCGATTTCGGAGGTTGAGAATCCATGGAAGTCGGCGGCACGGGCACTTCCGGCCGACTGGCCAGAGGGGCAATCGGCGTTGCGGGTGGAGGAGGAGCCTGGCCCCACATCTGCACCGGGCCTCTCTCAGAACTCAGTAGGCCCCAATTGTGGAGCACCCGGTAAATATCACCCCGGCCCGCCAGAGTTCCGAGGGCAAAGCTCATCATGGCCAGCCCCGCCACTCCCAAAGCGGTAAAAATAAGCTCCTTGATCCCCAGTTTCAATTGCCATTTGGTCTTCTTGGGCCTCTTCCCCCGAGTTTCCCCCACGAATCTCCCCCAATCATCCGTGATTGCCCTACATACTCTCCGGGGCGGTGACCCCTAAGATGTCCAGCCCATGCGCCAGGATGGTTTTCACCCCCGAAACCAGCCAGAGGCGGGCCTGGGTCAGGTCGGCGTCCTCGGAGATAAACCGGTGTTTGTAATAATAACTATGCAACTGCGCGGCCAGCTCCGTCAAGAAATAAGTGAGGCGATGCGGCTCCAATTGTCGGGCCGCACCCTCCACCAGATCGGGATAATTGGCCAGCATTTTACATAAAGCCATCTCCTCCGGAAGGGACAACAGGGGAAGCAGGGCCGGATCCTTAGAAAAATGCACCCCCTGGGCCTCAGCCAGGCGGAAGACGCTGGCCAGCCGGGCGTGGGCATACTGCACGTAGTACACCGGATTGTCCGCATTCTGTTGCTTGGCCAGCTCCAGATCGAAATCCAGGTGCGCGTCCGCCCGGCGAGTCAGAAAGATGAAGCGGGCCGCGTCTTTGCCCACTTCTTTCACCACCTCCTGCAAAGTCACAAAAGTGCCTCCCCGGGTGGTCATGGCCACCGGCTCCCCCTGGCGCAGCAGGCTGACCAGCTGCACCAATATGACATGCAGCCGCTTCTGCATCCCCAGGGCCTGCGCGGCAGCCCGGAGGCGGGGCACATAACCGTGGTGGTCCGCGCCCCACAGGTCCACCACCAGGTCATAGCCCCGTTCAAACTTGTTCAGATGATAGGCCACATCAGAGGCAAAATACGTGGTCGCGCCGTTGGAGCGCCTGACTACCCGGTCCTTTTCATCTCCGAAGCGGGAGGCCGCGAACCACAAGGCCCCCTCCGCTTCGTATACGTAGCCGTTTTCCTTGAGGAAAGCGAAACTGCGCTCCACCCACCCCTGGTCGAAGAGGTCGGCTTCACTGATCCAGCGGTCAAAGGTGACCCCGAAATCCTCCAGGTCTTGTTTGATGTCAGCCAGGATCACATCCGCGGCATAACGTCCCAGGGGCAGGTAATCCGGCTGCTCCGAATCCGATGGAGGCGCCCCATGCTCCTCCAGATAGCGCCGCGCCAGGTCCTTTATATAGTCCCCCTGGTAGCCGTCCGCCGGAAATTCCACCGCCTCGCCCTGCAGCTCCCGCAAACGAAATGCCAAGGATTTCCCCAGGTTGAGGATCTGGGTGCCCACATCATTTATATAATATTCCCGCTCCACCTGGTAACCGGTGGCCTTCAGCAGCCGGGCCAGAGCATCCCCCAGGGCTGCCCCCCGGCCGTGGCCGATGTGCAGCGGGCCCGTGGGATTGGCGCTGACAAATTCTACCTGCACCCGCTGTCCCGCGCCCAGGTCGCTGTCACCGTAACTCTCACCCAGACGGAGGATTTCCGGCAGAACCTGGCGCCAGTAATCATCCGTTAGAAAAAAGTTGATGAACCCGGGACCGGCGATTTCCACCTTTTCCAGGGTATTTTCCGGCGCGGCAAGACCTTCTGTGATGATTTCCGCAATCTGACGGGGAGGTTTCTTGGCTTGCGAGGCCAGAATCAGGGCGGCATTGGTGGCAAAGTCGCCGTGTTCCGATTGCTTGGGAGGGTCCACTTCAAAAGCCGGGAGGTCACCAATGTCCAGAGTGCCGGCCTCCCGGGCTCGATTCAGGCTTTCCGTAATCAGACGTCGCAGTAATTTTTTGGTGTGCATGGGGTAATGATATTAAGTGATCAGTAAACAGTGATCAGTAAAAATATTGGGTGTCGAGCAATACCTAATTTTTTGTCATCCTGACTCATCTTCGACAGTTGTTAAAAAATAGTTTTGGTTTATCAATGGGTTAAG
>CAZLRL010000165.1:0-6581 GCA_964561645.1 uncultured Desulfobacterales bacterium | reverse complement strand
CCTCCGGCCCCAGGCTCTGGGCCAGGGCCGTCACCCGGGCCTCGTGCTGGGCCAGCGTACAGTTGGTCAGGGTCAGGGCCATTTCCGGGCAGGAAGCCACACAGGTACCCTCCCCGGTGCACAGCATGGGGTCCACGATGCGGGGAACGTTGTGGCCCAGGCCGGACACCGGACCGGTCACCGGCTGGATGGCCAGACAATCGCAGATCTCCCGGCAGAGGGTGCACACCGAGCATTTATCCTCGTCCACCATGGAAATCACCGACGGCGCATATAACTTGCCCTCTTGCGCCTGTTGGACCAGGGCCGCGGTCTTGGCGGCCACCCGGTGTCCCTGGTTCAATGCGCCCCTGAGATCACAGGGCTGACACGCGGACCCCACCATAAGTTTTTCATCCAGCACCACGTGATCCGGCCGCACCATTTGCGGAAACCGCTCCAGAAACTCTTCCTCCTTGACCTCCAGACCCAGCATTTTGGCGGTCGCGAGGGCATGAGCCCCCGGTCCCCGCCGGGGAGAGAGCACCAGGAATTCCCAGTCCAGCTCCTGCTCGGTGTGGTCCGCGGCCCGGTTGAAGGAAATGCTGTCCCGCTTCACCGTGGGGCGCACACTGCCTTCGTAGACAATGAGGTCAATGCCCATCTGGCGGGCCTCAACCCGATCGATGGTCCCCTGGGGAATGGTGAGGCCGCGGTCATAGAGGATGGCCGTCTGGCACTCGGGATGGATTTCTTTCAGATACTCGGCCATATGCCAGGCCGACTTCAGGGACAGCTGCGCCCCGAAGGGCTGGCCGGCCACCAGGTCGTTGACCCAAAAAACCACCGGTCCCTTCAGGGGGCCGCCCCGCCGCAGCAGCTCATTCATTTCGAGATGACAAATGATGCGGTCGCCGTCATGACCCCATTCCGGCCCTTGGTGGGTGATCTCCCAGTCCAGCGCCGCGATGATGGCCCCGCCCTTGAGCACCTGGTATTCCTGCTTGTCCTCGGAGAAAAAGGTCACGGTGTAATCGCCGAACCGACCGGAGACTTCCTGCAAATCCCCTACCCTGGCCTTCTGGACCAGGCGGCTTTTTTCCACCTCGTCCATGACCCCCCACAGCCGCTCATAGGTGTGGAACTCCCCGGGATAGAGCTGGTAGACCTGCTCTTTTTTCTCCGCCAGGTCATGTTGACGGGCCAAAATGGCCTCCACTCCCTTTTCGGCCAATTCCTGGGCCGCGCCGTAAGCCGCGATGCCTTCCCCCAGAATCAGGACCGGGCCCTCGCAGTCGATGCGCAGCCGAGGCGCGGGCCGGAGGGTTTCCAGCCAGGCCTGGGAAGCCCGAACGAGTTTGGCCCCTTTTTCCGCCAGCTCCCGGGGGCTGCCCTGGTGGACCCGGGCCACGTGGTCCCTGAGGTTGATCAGCTCAATCTGACCTTCCTCGATCCCCAGACCCGAAAGCGCCTGCTCGAATTTCTTGTGCAGCAGGCGGCTTTCACAACCGGCCACGATGAGACGGTTGAGGCCCTGCTTTCTTACCATTTCTTCGATGCGGGCCAGCCCGGGGGCCAGGCAGGAAAAGGGCAGAATCTCCACCCGGGCCACCTCGGGGCTGCCGGCGGCCAATTGCGCCAGGGTCTCGAGATCGACCCGGGGGGCGATTTCAGTGCCGCATTCGCAGAGAAAAATCCCCAGCCGGGGTTCAGGCACGCTTTCTTTGAGGGCTTGTCCTCGCTTCATGATTTACCTCCCTCAGTGGGCAAAACCGTGGCCGGTGCGGCGGGAGATATCCCCCCGGACCGTATCCAGCCGCTGCTGCAAAGCCCCGGTGGGGCAGACGGACACACAACAGCCGCAGCCGATGCATATATTGTTGGGCACCCGGTAGGGAGTTTCGAGGCGCTTTTTCACCCCCCGGGAGCCGAAGGTGAGGGCCTGCACCCCCACCACCTCGTTGCATACCGCCACACATAACCCGCACTTGAGACATTCCTCATTCGGATCGGTGATGGCAAACCGGGTGGAGGTGACCCCGTGGCGCGCCGCCAATGCCTTGATCTCCCGGGAGGCCGGGCATTCGGCCAGCAGCATCTCCAGGACCCAGTGCCGGACATTCTGCACCCGCGGAGAAATGGTCAGGACTTCGAGCCCGGCGGCCGGCCGGGTGAGGCAGGAGGCCACCACGTCGGCCCGCCCGTGCTGCCGCGTTTCCACCACGCACAGACGGCAGCTCCCCCAGGGATAAACAGCCGGATGGTAGCACAAGGTGGGAATATAAATGCGGTAATGCCGGGCCGTTTCCAGGATGGTCCAATCCTCCTGGGCCTGGACTTGCTGCCCGTCGATGGTGAATTCAATAAGGCCTTCTTTCTGGCGTTTTTTCGCACTCATCCGGTCCCCTCCCTAAGCCACCAGCACGGCGCCCACCGGACAGACATCCTGACACGCCCCGCAGCGGATACAACTTACGGTGTCGATGGTGTGAACTTTCTTTTTCTTGCCGGTAATGCACTCCTGGGGGCAATGTCTGACGCACAACCCGCAGCCGTCGCACCTTTCCGGATCTATACTGAAGGTGATCAGGTCCCGGCAGACGCCCGCGGGGCACCGGTGGTCCACGATGTGGGCCAGATATTCGTCCTTAAAATAGCGGATGCTGGTGAGCACCGGGTTGGGCGCGGTGCGCCCCAGCCCGCACAGGGACCCGTCCACCAGGGCCTGCCCCAGCTTCTCCAGGGCTTCCAGGTCTTCCGGAGTGCCCTGGCCCCGGGTGAAGCCGTCCAAAAGTTCCAGCATACTCTTCAAACCCAGGCGGCACGGCAGGCACTTGCCGCAGGACTCTTCCTCCAGAAAGCGCAGAAAATACCGGGCCACGTCCACCACGCAATCATGATCGTCCATGACGATCATGCCCCCGGATCCCATGATGGAACCGGCCTGCACCAGGGAGTCGAAATCCACCGGCAGATGCTTGAGTTCGATGGTCGAAAAGCCCCGGGCCTGGAGGCCCAGCCGTTCCATTTTAAGTTCCTCCGGAGGAAGCTCCCTGAGTTCATAAGGAATGATGCCCCCCGAGGGGCCGCCGGTCTGGACGGCCTTGAATTTCTCCTGGCCGGGGACCCCACCGCCGATCTCCTCCACGATGCCCCCCAGGGTGATGCCCATGGGCACCTCCACCAGGCCGGTATTTTTTACCTTACCCACCAGGGAAAAGATCTTGGTGCCGGTGCTGTGGGGTACTCCCAGATTGGCATACCAGGCGGAGCCTTTTTCAATGATGTGGGGCACGTTGGCCCAGGTCTCCACATTGTTGATCACCGTGGGCCGCTGCCACAGGCCCTGCTCCACCGGATAGGGCGGCCGGGTGACGGGCTCCCCGACCCGGCCCTCGATGGAGGCCAACAGGGCCGTCTCCTCCCCGCAGACAAAGGCGCCGGCCCCCCGGTTGATTCGCAGGTCGAAGTTGAAACCGGTGCCCAGAATATTTTTGCCCAACAGCCCCAGGCGGCGGGCCTGCTCGATGGCAATCTGCAGGGTGTTCACGGCAAAAGGGTACTCGTCCCGGACATAAATAAAGCCTTGCTCGGCCCCCAGGGCAAAGGCCCCGATGGCCATCCCCTCTATGACCAGATGCGGGTCTCCCTCCATGATGGCCCGGTCCATGAAGGCG
Organism: uncultured Desulfobacterales bacterium; assembly: GCA_964561645.1. Lineage (GTDB taxonomy): Bacteria > Desulfobacterota > Desulfobaccia > Desulfobaccales > 0-14-0-80-60-11 > JBGSLA01. Next base: position 2,925 of record CAZLRL010000165.1, on the reverse strand, counting down.
CCCGGATCGCCCTCGTCGCCGTTGCCCACGATATACACCAGTCCCGGGCTGTTTTGGGCAAATTCCCGGGCCCGCCGCCATTTAAAACCGGTGGGGAAGCCGCCCCCGCCCCGGCCCCGCACCCCGGAAACGATCACCGTCTCGACCACTTCCTCCGGTGACATACTATTCAGAGCCTGGGCCAGAGAGCGGTAGGCCCCGGCCTTGAGCGCGTCATTTATATCCAGGGGATCAAGCATCCCCACATTTTTCAAAATGATTTTTTGCTGCAATCGATAAAAGGGAATGTCCCCTGCAGACCGGTACGTGGTGCCGTTATCCCTGAACAGCAGGTTTTCCAGCACCTTGCCCTGACCCAGGGTGGTCTCCACGATGTCAGGCACATCTTCCGGTTGCACCCGGACGTAAAACAGGTCCAGCGGGGCAATATTGACCAGGGTGCCCTGGCTGCAAAAGCCGTGGCAGCCGGTCTCCTTGATGAGCGGCTTGATTTTCGCCTTGAGGCCCTTTTTCTTCAGGGCGGCTTTGAAGGCTTTGGCCACCTGGTCGGCTCCCTGGGCCAGGCACCCGGGCCCCAGGCACACCCGGACCACCGGTTGCTCGGGGTCTTCCTGGGCCAACAAGCGCTCCCGCAGGGATTCCAACGCCGCGCTATCTTGCAGTTTTGCCATGATGTCCTCCGGTGGACGGCCGGAAATTACTTCTTTTCCAGGCGCATTTTGAGGGTGCGGATATTAGCCCCGCCCAGATAATCCTGGTCGATCATGACCACCGGCGCCAAAGCACAGGACCCCAGGCAGTTCACCGTTTCCAGGGTGAACTTTTGGTCCTCGGTGGTCCGGCCCCGGGGCACGCCCAGGTCCCGCTCGCAGCATTCCACCAGGCGCTCGCCGCCCTTAAGATGGCAGGTGGTGCCCAGGCAGACCTTGATCTTGTGCTCCCCCCGGGGCTCCAGGCTGAAGGACTTGTAGAAGGTGGCAATGGACCAGGCCTGGGTGACGGGCACCCCCAGATAGTCGCAGATCAGGTTGAGATTTTCCGGCGAGATGTAGCTGAACGCGGCTTGCACGTCCTGCAGCAACCCGATGAGATGTTGGGGGTGACGCTCATATTGGGCCATAACCGCGTCGATATGGGGCTTTTTCGGTTTTTTCGGTGCCTTTTGGGCCTCTTTAATCTCTTTGGGCTTCTTAGGTTCTTGATGCTTTTTGTGCTCCTTGTGCTCCTTGTGGGCCTTAAGCTCTTTGTGCTTCTCTTTGTGCTTGTCCTTATGTTTGTCTTTAGGCTTCATTTCATGCTTTTTGGCCTTTTTCGACTCTTTGGACTCTTTGGCGGTCATGAGAACTCTCCCACTCCTTTTCTGCTCTGAAAATGCCTTTTGTAGGGCGGGTCTTACGCGCCAAACATGGTGCGTGAGACGCACCCTACATTAATTTTTGGTTTTGGATGTTTTTCCTGCTGCTCGGGCAGGTGAATGCCATTGCCGCCCACTTTGCTGGTCCTCAAATTGATGTTTATCTTCTAGTAAGCATTCTAAGTAAGCACTATCCATGCCAAATAATTATGTATTTAATATAACTAACATTATTTGAAACCTATCCACTAAGTCTGAAACAAGTAATTTTTTTAACTTATTGGTATTTCTACCAATTGTCATAAATGAAACAACTTTGAAACGAATGAAACGTTGCAGAACAGAGGCGGGAGTTACAACAACCCGTAATTTTTCATCTTACGCCACAGGGAACTGCGGCTGATGCCCAACAGACGCGCCGCCACGTCACGTTTTCCCCGGGCCTTTTTCAGGGCTTTCTGGATGGAAAGAATTTCGCTGGCGTCAGGGTGATCCTCCAGGCCGGCCCGCCGGGCGGTGGGCCGGGGCAGGGGGGACTTCAGTTCGGGCAGGTGTTCCTGGGTGATGACCGCGCTTTTGACAAAGACAAAGGCATGTTCCAGGGCCCGCTCCAGTTCCCGGACGTTCCCCGGCCAGGAGTACTGCTGCAGCAGGGCCATCACCTTGGGATCCACGCCCCGGACGTTCTTATTGTAGGCGCGGTTGAGGCGGGCCAGGCAGTGATTCACCAACAGGGGGATATCTTCTTTGCGCTCCCTGAGCGGCGGCAGATAAAAGGGCACGGTGCGCAGGCGGTACAAAAGGTCCATGCGGAAGCGGCCCCGGCGCACCTCCTGGGCCAGGTTGCGGTGGGTGGCCGCGATGACCCGGGCTTCCAGGGGGATGGGCCGGGTGCCCCCCACCCTTTCAAAAACCCTGGTTTCCAGGACCCGCAGCAGCTTGGCCTGCAGCTCGGGTTTCAGGTCGCCGATTTCATCCAGAAAAAGGGTGCCGCCCCGGGCCAGCTCAAAGCGGCCGGTTTTGTGGGCCACCGCGCCGGTGAACGCCCCTTTGACGTGGCCGAAGAGCTCTGATTCCATCAGGGTCTCCACCAGGGTGGAGCAACTGAAGGCCACAAAAGGGCCCTGGGCCCAGCGGCTTCTAAGATGGATGGCCTGGGCCAAGAGGTCCTTGCCGGTCCCGGATTCCCCTTCCAAAAGCACCGTGGCTTCCGACGCGGCCACATCCGGCAGCATCGTCAGAAGCCGTTGCAGGGCCGGGCTCTGGCCGATGATCTCCACCTCTCCGGAGATGGCGGGGGTTTCGGGGGCCTCGACCAGGGCCAAACCCAGGGGCTGAAAGGTTTCCAACCCGCCGACAATGGCGCCCCGCTTGTTTCTGATGGCCGCCGTATTCACCAGGAGGTCCAGACGCTCCCCCGTCCGGGTGGCAATGGACACCCTCTGATCATAACGGGTGACGCCGTCTTCCAGGGTGGCCCTGAGCAGACAGGCCCGTTTGCAGCGGTCGGCCTGAAAGACTTCCCAACAGAAACGGCCCACCGCCTCTTTTGCGGCCAAGCCGGTGATCTC
>CAZLRL010000164.1:0-6591 GCA_964561645.1 uncultured Desulfobacterales bacterium | reverse complement strand
AGGCCCACGAAGCGGTCACCGCGTTCGGCCGGGACAAGCTCCTCACGGCCAAGGAAATCTGCGAGTCCCGGGGCTATCACATCCTGCACGGGTTGACGGATTGTGTGTGGGTGCAAAAGGCGGGGCTGACCGAGGCGGAACTCCAGGAGCTGTGCGGGGCAATCTCTCGGGCCACCGGCGTCAAGCTGGCCCTGGAGGGGATTTATAACTGGATCGCGTTTCTGCCTTCCCGGCAGAACCGGGAACGCCCGGTGGCCACCCGCTACTTCGGGGTCTTTGCCGACGGGCAGGTGAAGGTCCGGGGGCTGATTTGCCGGCGGCGGGACACCCCGCGCTTCGTGCGCCGGGCCCAGGAGGCGATTCTGGCGCGCCTGGCCGCGGCCGCCGCGCCGGACGAGCTGGCCCGGATCAAGCCCGAACTGGAGGGAATGGCCGAGGGGTTCCGCCAGCGCCTGCGGGAAGGGGACGTCGATCCCCAGGAACTGGTAGTCACCCGGGTAATTTCCCAGCCCCTGGAGGACTACAAGGTGGACACGGCCGCGGCCCTGGCCCTGCGGCAGCTGCACCAGGCCGGGGTTCAGATCCGCCCCGGCGAGAAGGTGCGCTTCGTGCACCGGGAAGGCCGGCGCGGCCCCAAAGAATGCCGAGTGCAGGCCGCGCCCTTTCTGGAGGGCCTGGAAACGTATGATACCCAGATTTATCTGGAATTGCTGGAGCGGGCCCTAGAAGAGGTAGCAACAGGAGTATTTGGGGAAGAGGGGATCAGAGATCACCAAAAATGTAGCCGCAGGCTTTAGCCTGCGCCGGCACAGGTTGAAAACCTGTGCCACCACTATTTTTCTTCAAATAAATCTGCGGGACAGAAACAGGATTTTGCGTGTCCCGGAATTTCGGTGGGCAGTGCCCACCCTACGCAAGTCTGGAGCGGGCAGTGACGGAAGTGATGACCGGAGTATTTGGGGACGCAGGCCAGCCGGAGCAGGCTTGTCTCACCGCCGCAAAAACCGGGCCAGCTGGCGGCCGTAGAAGTCTTTGGCGTCCTCGTCGGCGGGGGGGCTGAAGGTGGTGGCCCCTTTGCCTTCGGGGCGTTTTTTGACCACGATGCCTTTTTCCCCGAAAATTTTCAAAGCGTTTTGAAAGTTGGACTCCGAGAGGGCTTCGGAGCGCTCCACTTCCCCCATCTTGTAGGATTTCTGGCCGATGGAATTGATGCGCTTCAAAAACTCTTTTTCGCTCCGGGGTTTTTTCTGCAGGTATTTAATGGACCGAAAGACGACGTAGTAGGACTCCAGGTAGTTATAGAGCAGGTTGGCGAAGTAGGCCAACTCCTTCAAGCCGGAGGCGGAGAGAGTGTAACGGTTGTCGCCCCCGTCCAGACTGACCACCACATCCCGGGAGGTGAAATAGCGCAGGGTCTGGTCCACCAAAACTTCGGGTTCCCGGCCGTTGAAAAAGAATTCGTATTTGAAAAAATCCTCCAGAAAGCGGACGTCATCCAGGACCTGCCGGCGCTCGAACTCGAAGCCCGGCTCCGACAGGGTGGCCAGGGAGACCATGGCCGCGGGCAGAAAAAAGTGGATGATGTTGTTTTTGTAATACTCCAGCAGGGGCCGCTTGGTTTCGTCGATGCTGTAGCCCCCCAGCCCCAATTCGTCGCTCAAGCCCTCTTCTTCCTCGATGGGCGTGATAAGTTTGCGCATTTCACACAAAGCCAGGGTCTCTTCCACCGCCTGGTTCAGGTTGTGTTCCAGGGACTCGGTCAGAGGAACATTTCTGGCCTTGAGGTACTCGTACAAAACTTGAATGATCCTTAAGAGTTCCCGGCGATAGACGCCCTTGCGGGGATAGGTCAAGAGCGCCGCGCACACCAGAGAAAAGGGGGTGACCACGGAAATCCGGTTAATGGCCTCCACCACCTGAAAAGCCAGTTCCTGGCTGACGGTGCGGATTTTGTCGTTGTCATTCAGGCCGTTCACCGGATGCTGAGCCAGGTGCTGGTTGAGGGAAATGGGCTCGCTAAACTGAATATAGGCCCGGCCGTAGCGCCGTTTGAGAAATTTGCGGGCCCGGACCAGTTGCCCGACGCTTTCGATTTCCTTTTTCTTCCCCTCGAGCTCCGACAGGTACGCCTTTTCCTCCAGGACCTGGTCATAGCCGATAAAGGTGGGCACGAAAATCAGGTCCCGGGTGGCGCCCTCGTAGTACGCCCGCAGGATCATATGGAGCAGGCCGATTTTAGGGAGGACCAGTTTGCCGGTGCGGGAGCGGCCGCCTTCGATGAAAAACTCCAGGCTATAGCCGGTCTTGATCAAGGTTTTGAGATAGTGGTACAGAACTTCGGCGTACAGCTTGCCGCCCAGAAAGCGGCGCCGGATAAAAAAAGCTCCCGAGCCCCGAAACAGGGTCCCCAGGGGCCAGAAAGCCAGGTTTTTCCCGGCCGCGATGCGGGGGGGATGCAAATAATGGCGGTACATCAGGTTGTTCAAAAGCAGGTAATCGATGTGGCTTTTGTGGCAGGGAATGAAAATCAGGTTGCCCTGCTGGCCGGCTTCCCGGACTTTTTCGAAGCCCTCGCGATCGAAAAAGACGTCTTCGAATAGCGTGCGGGAAAGCCACTGAACCATCCGGTTCATGAAGGGTACTATTACCAGGTTGAAGTCCGCGGCGATTTCCCAGAAATAGTCCTGCGCGGTCTTCTTGATTTTGGGGAGCTTCTTTTTTTCCGTTTCCGCCAGGCGCTCCATGAAACGGGTCAGTCCGGGATCGGTTAGGGTCATTTCCATGAGTTCTTCCCGGGTCTTGATCAACGGCCCGGTAACGACCCGTCGCTTCTGATCCAGGCGCTGAATGAGATCCCGCCTCAGGTCCTGGGCCCGGAGACTGGGATTGACCTGGCCCTGGGATTCGGCCTGCAATTGTTTCAGGTTCACCGGTTCGCCCACTTCCACCACGGCCTTTTTGGATTTTCGCAAGCACAGCCCCAGCTTGCGCAGGCGGCCCGGATTCTCCCGGTCCCCGAAAAAAAGATCCAGCAACCCTTTGTATTCCCGGGTCGGATCCTGGCTGTACATGACGATCTGGGGCACCAGGAAAATGGGAAAGTCCAACTGCTCCTGGATCTCCAGGAGGTGGCGCAAGGGGTCCTCCCGGGGTTTGAGAAAACGGTGCCGAAATCCCACCTGGTCCACCAGAAACAACAGGGCGCTGCGTCGTTCCCGCAAGATGCGCAGAAAATAATCGTCCCGAAAAGGATTGGGCCAGGCCCGCTTGCGGGTGAAATAATTCAGGGCCGCGGAAATAATCTGCACCAGGTGGGAAAAGGGCTGGAAAAACCATAAATTGGTATCAAAAGCGACCTCGGGCGCCGGGGCCCCCAGTTTCTGATAGCGGCGGTTGAAAAACAGAAAATCCAAATTACTGCGATACTTCAAGGCATAAACCACCACTCCCTGGCCGGCCAGCTCTTCCAAGCGGTCATTGATCCTGGGTTTGATCGTCACCTTGTTAAAGAAGGGATCCAGGGTGTAGCGCATCAGGAAACTGGGGCGGCTGGGGAGGTAGCCGGCATAATGAAACTCATGTCCTCCCAACCAACCGGTGAGGCGGTTGATGAGGCGGCCGAGCCAACCTTTCGGCTTGTCCTCTGGTGGCGGGGAAGCGGGTTGGGGTTTTTTCTGTGGCAAGGTCATGTCTAACCGGTGTGCAGCAATGGTGACAACAATATACTATACAAAGTCGTTTCCAGGACTGTCAACTGAGACATTTTACCGGGAAACAAGATAATTGTGAAGGTGCTGGCGGTGAAGCTGCTAATTCCTGCCCCCTTTTCTTAAAAATTTTTTCTTGATTTCAGGCCCTCGAGGGGCAGAACCGATCCGGGGTTACCGGTGATCCAACTCCGTACCCGCAGCCGGCACGGAGGCCAGAGCCGATTCCGTCTGCTCCCGGCGCCCGAACAGCCGGATGAAGACAATGGAAAGTTCATACATGCCGTAGATGGGGATGGCAATGGCAGTCATGGTGATGACGTCGGCGTGAAACGCGGCCACCACCGCGCTGAGCAATATGGCCAGGCGGCGCTGTCGCCGCAGGGTGTCCAGTTTTACCACCCGGGTCCAGTTCAAAATGAGGAGCACCAGGGGCAGCTCAAAAACCAGACCGAACAGCAGCAGGAGCCGCAGGCAAAAATTGACGTACTGGGTGAGGTTGAGCATGGAATAGAGATAATCGCTCTCATAGGCCAGGGAAAAGGAGATGATCAGGGGCCACACCATGTACAGAAAAAACAGACCGCCCAGGACAAAGGCCACGGTGCCGAACGGCAAAAAGAAATAGATGTACTTGCGCTCCTGGGGATACAGGGCCGGCGCAAAAAAGAGCCACAACTGGTAGAGAATCACCGGAAAGGCCAGGGCAAAGCCGGTGATGAGGGAAATTTTCATCTGCACGAAGAAGGGCTCCAGGGGCGCCATATAGTTCAGCTTGTGGGGACTGACTTTGGGGGGCTCGGGAGTAAGGCCCAGTTGGTCGGCCAGCTCGGGGAACTGCCGGTGGGCCCAGGAAGACACGGAGTATTTGAGCTTCTGGACCAGGGACGGCTGCAGCAGGGGCCGCTGGATGAAGCGCTGCACCATGGGCGACAGGGGCCAGGCTATGGCCGCGGCGATGAACAGGGCGACAATGCAGACGATGAGGCGCGTCCGGAGCTCCTGCAGGTGATCGAGAAAGGACATTTCAGCCATGTTCAGCTTCGGAATATATTGGAACCAGAAATTGGTGGCGACAAAGATAAGCCACACATTATTTTAACTTATCACTGTCCCGGGGGCAATTTTACGGCTCAGTAGCCGCGGTTTCCTGGTCCGGCTCGAGGGATGGAGCCAGGAGCTCGGAGACCGTGACACAGTCATAGCCCCGGGCCTGAAGCACGGGGAGGATGATATCCAGGGCTTCCACGGTGGGGGAGCGATCGGCCGCGCCGGTTTCGTCCGAGTCATGCAGGATGATGATGGCGCCGGGTTCCACCCGGGACAGGACGTTGACCGCGATGGCCAGGGGGTCCGGCTCCCGCCAGTCCGCACTGTCCACGCTCCAGAGGACCAGGCGCTGGTGTATATGGGCTAGATAGCGCAGGAGTCTGGGGTTGTAATCACTATAGGGGGGCCGGAAAAGCCGGTGATCAGGGCAGCCCAGCAGATCAAGCTCCACTTCGGTGCGCCCCAGTTCCCGCTGCCAGTCCCGGCGATCCTCGGAAGGAAATCGCCGGTGGGTAAAGCTGTGATTCCCCACTTCCATGCCGGAGTGCACCAATTGGCGCACGATCCCCGGATAGCGCGCCGCATGCCGACCCAGGACAAAAAAGGTGGCCCGGGCGTTGTAGTGTTGCAGGAGGCCTAAAATTTGGGGAGTGTAATCCGGATGGGGGCCGTCGTCGAAGGTCAAAGCTACCTGCCGCTCGTGGCCCGGACCCTGGCAGAGCGGTCCTTGATCGGCTGCCGGCGCCGAGTCGACCACCGCCAGGACGGCCAGGAAGGCCAGACCGAGGGCGGCCAGTCTGAGCCCCCCATAATAACTTGGGACCATCATCACGCCTTATGCACTTCCCGGGGCGCGCGGGTGAGCCATTCCACCCCGTCACGGGTGACGCGGCCGGTGTCTTCCAGGCCGATGAGGCCGATGTCCGGCAATAAAAATTTGGGTTCGAAAGCCACCACCATGTCCGCGTCCAGGGGCAAGGGAAAATTGGGCGAGATGATGGGAAACTCATCCAACTCCAGGCCCACCCCGTGGGCCACAAAGGTGACTCGTTCCGACCCCCGGCCCATAAAAAACTCGCCGAGACCGGCCTTCTCCACCAGGTCCAGGATCTGCTGATAAAGCTCAGCGGGCTGGACTCCGGGCCGGGCCTCGGTTTCGAAGAACTGGAAGAGTTCCAGGGTCAGGTCATAGGCCCGCCAGGCCGCGGGCGGCAGGTCGCCGATGGCAAAAAGACGGGTCATGTCAGCCACGTAGCCGTTGACACAGGAACCGATGTCCACGGTGATGGGCTCGTGGGGGACCAGGGGCTTGTGACTGGCCCCCTGGGGAAAGGCGGGGCTGAAGCCCAGGCCGCCGCTGGGGGTGTCGGTGTAGGCCAGCTCCAGGCCCGACTGGCCGGAGAGCACGTGGCCGAAAAACATCTCCAGGCAGAAATTCCGCAGGCGGATATGTCCCTGGTGGCACTTGAGGCGCAGCCGGTATTCCAGCGCCGCGGAGAGCTCGAGTTCGGTCAGGCCGGGTCGCAAAATTTCCGGCACCGCGGCAAAGGTCTCGTCCAATATGGCTGCGGCTTGCCTGATTTGCTCGATTTCATAAGCGCTTTTTACCATGCGCTGGCGCCGGATCTGGGGGGAAATATCCTTGAGTTCCCGGTGGGGAAAGAGTTTGGTCTGCAACCGCAGGTACAGGGCGGCTGGCAACACGTCCAGTTCCAGACCCAGCGCTCCTTGTCCGGATATACCCAGGTCGCCGAGCAGGCCCGGAATTTCCCTCAAGTCGCGGTAAAAAACCAGGTCCCAGGGAACGCCGCCGGTGTCCAGGCGCTCCTGGGGC
>CAZLRL010000163.1:0-6606 GCA_964561645.1 uncultured Desulfobacterales bacterium | reverse complement strand
ACATGGACCGGGTCCAAACTTTACGGGATGAACTGTGGGAGGGGATCAAGAAGATTTTTCCCGAGGCCAGGCTGAACGGGCACCCCACGGAGCGGCTGCCCAACACCCTGAATCTGTCCCTGCCGGGTATCAGGGGGGAATCCCTGGTCCTGGCCCTGGACCAGCAGGGCATTTCCTTTTCTTCGGGGTCCGCGTGCCGCTCCGGATCGCCCAAACCCTCGCACGCCCTTTTGGCCATGGGACTGAGCGAGGAGCAGGCCCATTGCGCCATCCGCCTGTCCCTGGGGGTGGACACGACATCGGCGCACATTGACCGGACCCTGGCGGCCCTGGAAAAGATGGTGGATGATTCCCTGTCCAGCGTGCGTTTCGTGCCGTGTCGGTAAGAGGGACCGATATCGGGGGAGGGGGGTCCCCACGGGCTAAAAGCCCGGGCTATTGGGAGCGATGCTCCTTAACCCCCCAAACCCTTCCCCCAAGGAGAGGACCGGGAGAACAGGCATCTTGCCTGTTCCTGCACAGGCTGGAAGCCTGTGCTCCCGCATTATCTGAATATCTTCCCCCGGGAGGTCGGGATGAAATTACGACATAAAATCAACCAGCCCCTCGAGCGCCTGGAAATCCTGAACTGCCTGACCGAGGACACCGGCCGGGACACCGGCCGGGATATTGTCGACGGCCTGATGCAGCCCCAGAAGTGTCTGCCGAGCAAGTATTTCTATGACGCCCACGGCTCCTGGTTGTTCGAACAGATCTGCGCCCTGCCCGAGTATTATCTGACCCGGACGGAGCTTGGCATCCTGGAACTTGCTGCGCCGGATATTATGGCCTTTTTTGCCGAGGCCGCGGGGGATCTGGTGGAACTGGGCAGCGGGTCCAACCGCAAGATCAGAAGGCTGTTGGACGCGGCCAACGGTTTCACTTTAGAAAAATTGCGCTACGTGCCGGTGGACATCAGTGAGAGCGCCCTTCAGGAGGCCAGCGGGGAACTTTTGGACCTGTTCCCGGAATTGCACGTTTTCGGGATCATTGCCGATTTTACCCGGCACCTGGAAGTTCTGCCCCGCCGCCGCAAATTACTCACTTTTTTAGGGAGCACGCTGGGCAACTTTTCCAGAGCGGAAAGGCTGGGGTTCCTTCGGAACGTCAGTGCGATCATGAATCCCCAAGACAGGCTGGTGTTGGGCCTGGACATGGTCAAACCCGTGGACATCATTGAAGCCGCGTACAACGACCGTCAAGGGGTGACCTCGGAATTCAACAAGAACATGCTGCGCCACCTCAACCGCTCCTTCAACGGCGATTTCAAAACCGGCGATTTTGAGCATCAGGCGGTTTTTGTGAAGGAAAAGCAACGGGTTGAGATGCACCTGCGCGCCAAAGGCCAAACTGCCGCCCGCCTGGCTGACCTGGACTTATCCATTGTCTGCCAACCAGGTGAGACCATCCGCACCGAAATTTGCCAAAAATTCAGCCGCGCCGACGCCAGCCGTGATTTCCGCCGGGCGGGCCTGATGGCCACTCGCTGGTTTACCGACCCGGAGGGCTGGTTTTCCCTGGTGATGCTCAAAAAAGCGGGCGGCAACGGCCACACCTTATAAGGAGGGGTCTGATTATGAGAGCCCTGTGGAAAAATGTCGTCCTGGCCGACAGCGATGAAACCGTGGTGGTGGAGGGGAACCATTATTTTCCCCCCCATTCCCTCAATCCCGCTTATTTCAAGGAGAGTGACACCCACACCACCTGTCCCTGGAAAGGCGAGGCCAGCTATTACCATGTCGAGGTGGATGGCGAGGTGAAAAAAGACGCCGCCTGGACCTATCCGGAACCGAAGGAGAAAGCTCAGCACATCAAAGATTATGTGGCTTTCGGGGAAGGGATAGAAGTGGTGGAATAATCCGCCCCACTCATCTCTTACGTTCCAAAGCAGGCCGGTCCCATCGGGCCAGTTCCGCGGCCGCCTCATAAGTAGTCTGCAGAAAGGCCAGCAGAGTTTCATCGGGCCGGGGAGAGGTCCGCACCGCCTCGTAGGGCAGAATAAATTCCCCTAGGTCATTATGGTAGTAAGCCTCCCGGGGCTGGATCGGGTAGTCCTTGAATCCCGGCGGTTCCGGGTAGGCATAGGAATAGAAGGCGGGCTCGCCCAGGCCGGCCCCGGGCCAAAACCCGCAGCTGCTGACCTCATGGGAATAGGCCTCCACCATGACAAAACGCCCCACCGAGGGCACCCCGGGATGTTCCGGGGCAGGCCGACCGGAAAAACGGGTGACCGCGTGGTCAAAAGCCCCCCAGAAAAAATGCACCGGGCTTACCTTGCCGACAAATCGTGAGCGAAATTTTTTAAACACCCGGTCCACCTGCACCAGCGCCCTGAAGAACCGCTCGACAAATTTCGGATCATACGCGGCATGTCTGGTGTCTTGTTGGAAGGGTGTCCGGTCTTCCACTTCCACCGGGGTAGTCCATATGCCGACCTCGAGGCCCAGCGATCGCAGGGCTTCCATGGTCAGGTTATAGAAGTCGGCCACCGAAAGGCCTGTGAATTCGATGAAGCCGGTGCCCCCCTTGTCCGTGACGACCTCCAGCCGGTGCTCCAGGAAATCAAAATCGATTTGAAAAATCCTGGCCTGAAGGGGAATGGGCGAGGTGGTGAGGCCTCGGGGCGCGACGTACAGGGGCACCTGCCACCAATGATTGACCATGGGCGCCAGTGCCAACCTGATTTTCCCGACAACTTGCGACCACCTATGCAGGGTAGTGCAGGTCTCCTGCCAGGCTTCCCAGGGCAGGCTCGGCCAGTCCTGGGGAGAGGAAATATTCTGTGATTGCTCAGTTTCAGCCATGACAAGCCTCCTCGTTTGGTAATTAACCTTTATTATTCTCTTCGCCTGGGCCCTCGGGATTCTGGTAAAGCTGGGACCTTTTGTACATCGTGACCGCGTCTCCCAAGAGCACCTTGATCATGGCGGCCGCGGGTATGGCGATGAGCATCCCTAACAGACCAAAGAGTTTGGCGCCCACGATCAGGGCGATAATATAAACAATGGGATGGACCCCCACTTTGCCGCCCACCACCCGGGGCGTAATGATGTAGGACTCCAGAACCTGGACCAGGGAAATCCAAATAATGACGTACGCGGGATGAAGAAGGTCGCCGTAGTTGACCAGCGCCATGGTCACGCCGCCCACAATGGCCAGGCCGGTCCCCACATAGGGGATGATCCACAGCAGACCGGAAACAATTCCCAACACCAGGGCCAGGTCGATGCCGATGAGGACGAAGCCGAGACTATAGAAAAAAGCCAGAAGCAAACAGATGATGAACTGCCCCCGGAGGAAATCGGCAATAATCTGATCCATCTGGGACATCTTATGGAGGACCGGTTCCCGGGTGTCAGGCGGGACGAGGTCCAGGATCGAGTCGAGGATGTTGTCGAAGGAAACCAGAAAATAGTAAACCAGCACCGGAACGAGAATGAGATAGAGAACAAATCCGATGATGCTCAGGGTGGACTGGAAAATCAGGGTGAACATCTTGGCCGCTGGATTGGCCATACCGAACAGCTCGCTCAGGGGCGACTTGCCCCCCTGTTTCAGGGCTTGCCCGAGCTGGTGCCAGGTCTCGGGCAGGGTGATGTCCAGCTTATCCAACAGCCAAACCACGTAGCCTTTCAGGGTTTCGAAATATTGGGGTGCGCCGCTGGCAAACTTGCTCAGTTCGGCAATTATCGAGGGCACAATAATTGTCACAAGAAGGGCCATGAACAAGAGGGCCGCCAAGAGAACCACGAATGCCGCCACCGAGCGGGGCAGCTTCCACGCGGCCAGGCGATCCACGATCGGATCAAGGAGGTAGGCCAGGAAAAAGGAGATGAGCAGGAGTATGGCCACCGATTCAATCTGCTTCAAGAGCCACAGAATTATGACCGCCACAGCTAAGGCTGCGCCGATTCTGATGAGCCTTCTTTCGGTGGCCTGGTCCACAGCCGCTCCTCCAAGACGGAGTGTAAGTGTGTGCTGGTTGGGTGTTGCGGCGAAGCCGATCCAGTCCCAGGGCGCTAAGTCTTCAGGAAAATCTGGACCTGGGTTCCCTGTCCCGGCTCACTCTCAATGCTGATCTTGCCGCGGTGGGCTTCGATGATTTTCTGGGAAATGGCCAGCCCCAGGCCACTGCCCTTGGACTTGGTGGAATAGAAGGGCTGAAAAATCTTGTCCAGGATTTCAGGTTCGATGCCCACGCCGGTATCGGCAAACTCCACCAGAACGCCTTCCGGTTGCCCCCTGGTGCTGATGGTAAGAGTGCCTCCCTCGGCCATGGCTTCGATGCCGTTTTTGGCGAGATTCAACAGGGCCTGGCGCATGTGCAGCGGATCGAAATTCAGGGAGCGAAGATTGGGGTCCAGGTCCAGGGCCAACTGGATGCCGTGTTCCCGCAGGTTGGGCTCCAAACGTTGGCAAAGTTCCCCCAGCAGGGTGTTGATATCTCCCGGCTGCAGATGGGGCTCGGATAATTTGGCGTAGCTGCCCACCTCCACCAGAAAATCCTCCAGCCGCTTGACTTCATCCACAATAATCTGGAGTTTTTCCTGACTCTTTTGGGGATCCTCGGCCACATCTTTCAGGACCTGCCGGGCAAAACCCCCGATGAGCATCAGGGGATTTTTGATTTCATGGCTGATGTGAGCGGCCATATTGCCCAGAGCGGCCAGGCGCTCACTGCGCAGCAGTTCCGCTTCCATGCGCTTCCGTTCCCGCAGGTCCCGAAAGTGCCCCATGACGCCGATTTCCCGGTCACCTTCCATGTATATCTGGGCCGACAACCAGATGGGAATGGGGGTGCCGTCCTGGTGCCGCACCCAGGTTTCATAGTTTTCCAAGATGCCCTCGCCGCCACAGCAGGGATTGTGGAGTTTAGTTTCGATTTCCTGGGCCTGGCCGGGGGCGTAGAGGTCCCGGATATTCATCTTGCCGATGACTTCTTCCGGTTCATATCCCAATATCCTGGCCGCGGTCTCATTGAAGAGGAAAATCGTGCCGGCCATATCATAAGCCAGGATGCCGTCCATGCAGGTATGAATGAGAAACTTTCTTTCGGCCGTCAAGGCCTCTTCGGTGCGTTTGCGTTTGATCTGCCACCACATGCCGTTCATCAACAAGGTTAATTGATGAACATCCGTGTCATCGTATTCTTCTTTTTTGTTGGCCCCGCCCGCTACCGCGACCAGATGGCCATCGTCGAATATGGGGATGCTCAGGTGGCGCCGCACCGGACCGAAGCCCTCTGGGAAGTCTGTTTTTTCAGAGCCGAGGTACTCATTGGTGATCACGGGCTGCCGCTGCCGCGCCGCGGCGCCCCAGATTCCGGTGGTCTTCAGGGGATAGCTCATAGGCTTCACCGGCAGGGGGCTGTCTTCCCGGTCGACCCGGCACCAGGTGTGCATGGTCAGCACGGTTTCGTCCTCGCTCAGGAAGGCCAGATAACCCATGGTGCTTTTGGTCAGGCGCACTCCTTCTCTGAGGGCAAAATCCGTAATCTCTTTGACCGTGGCGTCGGTCATCTGGCTGAGTTGCCAGACGGCCTCGAGACGGGATTCATCGAGACGCAGTTCCTCCTCCAGGCTGGCACTGAGCACCGCCAAGCCCATCTGGCCGGCCAGCGAGTGGAAAAACCCGATATGTTCCCTGGTGAAATACCCTTCCTGGGGGCTGGCTACCGTCAAAATTCCCACGGTGCGGGTTTCGCCGGTGAGGGGCGCCAGAATCAGGGACCCCTGGGTTTCTTCCCGGCTCAGTCCCTGGACGCGGGTCGCCACCGTGGCAGTATCGGGGACGGAAAGGGCTTGCGACGACAGCAAACATTCCCCCAGAAGAGAGGCGGGCTCGGGCTTGACCGCCTGGTGGCGGGCTGCCGGGGTCAGACCCCGGGAGCCTTTGAGATGAAGCAGACCGTCATCCCCCCACAGCCGCACCGCACAGATTTCCAGGCCCAGCCGCTCCACCAAAAGATCCAGGACGCCATCGAGGAGCTCGGGAATAGGCAGGGGTGCGGCCAATCTCCGGGCCGCCTCATACAGGACGGAAAGTTCCGAAGCCCGCCGTTTTAATTTTTCCTCACTTTCTTCCAGGGAGCTCGAGACCTTGCTGAACAGGTCATAGACGTCTTCCAGGCGGGAACCCGCGCCCGAGAGATAGCTGCCCACGATCAGCCGGGCGGCCGCGGGGCCGAGAGCGCCCGCCAGGGTGCGCTCCACAAAATAGGCCAGTTCCAGCTTTTCTTTGTCCCCCCATTCCGCCTCCGGGCTGGCCACTTCCTGCAAAAAGGTTTGCCTGGCTTCCCGGGCGCGGCGGTCGCCGATGAATTTTTCCATGAACAGGGTAAATTCCTCGAGACTGGGGAGAAAAGTAAACCGCTTGTCCCGGGGCATCTCGGCCTGGAGGTCAAACACCCGGACGAAGCGCCGGCTCTGTTCCACCTCCTCCGGGCTGGGACCGGTCAGCAGCGAAACTCCGACAAACGCGCCGACATTGAAAAACAAGGACCAGAAAAAGGCATGGGCCAGATCATCCAGGCCGGTTAAACCCAGAAAAGCCGTGGGTTTCAGTAAG
>CAZLRL010000162.1:0-6608 GCA_964561645.1 uncultured Desulfobacterales bacterium | reverse complement strand
AGCCCGGAAACCCGGGTTTGCCCGAAGCAGTCTCTAGTTTTGCCGGTCCGCGGTTAGCGGCCGGCCACCCGTACGCGCACCATGGCCCGACGGAGAGCCGCTTCAGCCCGAGTCCAGTCAATGGCCTCGGTCCGGGTCGCGGCCAGGCGCTGCTGGGCCCGTTCCATGGCCCGGCGAGCCCGCTCGATATCGATCTCCCGGCCCATTTCCGCGGATTCGGCCACAATGGTGACCTTTTCGCCGGTGACTTCGGCAAAGCCGCCGCTCACCGACAGGTACTCGGTTTTGGCACCGTCCCGGTAATACATTTCCCCGATTTCCAGCGCGGAAAGAAAGGGAATGTGACCGTGGAGGATGCCGAATTGGCCTTCCACCCCCGGACAGACCACCACGTCCGCTTCCGCGGCGAGGAGTTTCCGGTCCGGAGTAACCACTTCCAACCGTATTTTTTCTGCCATAGCCCTGGCCTCCCCGGGGCTTAGGCCGCGGCCAGACGTTCGGCCTTGGCCACCGCCTCTTCGATACCGCCCACCATGTAGAAGGCCTGCTCGGGAAGATCGTCGTGCTTGCCTTCGATGATTTCCTTAAAGCCCCGCACCGTATCCGGCACGGAGACGAATTTGCCTTCCTGGCCGGTAAAGGTGGTGGCCACAAAGAAAGGCTGGGAGAGAAACCGCTGAATCTTCCGGGCCCGAGCGACGGTAAGTTTGTCTTCATCCGAAAGTTCGTCGATACCCAGGATGGCGATGATATCCTGGAGATCTTTGTACTTCTGGAGGATCATCTGCACCGTCCGGGCCACGTAGTAATGCTCTTCGCCCAGGACCATGGGATCGAGGATCCGGGAGGTGGAGTCCAGGGGGTCCACCGAGGGGTAGATGCCCAACTCGGTGAGGGCCCGGGACAGCACCACGGTGCCGTCCAAGTGGGCGAAGGTGGCGGCCGGGGCCGGGTCGGTTAGGTCGTCGGCGGGCACGTAAATGCACTGTACCGAGGTGACCGAACCCTTCTTGGTGGAGGTGATGCGCTCCTGCAATTCCCCCAGGTCGGTGCCCAGGGTGGGCTGGTAGCCTACCGCGGAGGGCATGCGGCCCAGGAGCGCCGATACTTCGGAGCCCGCCTGGGTGAAACGGAAGATGTTGTCGATGAAGAGCAGGGTGTCCTGGCCTTCCTCGTCCCGGAAGTATTCCGCCGCGGTGAGCGCGGTCAAGGCCACCCGGGCCCGGGCTCCCGGCGGCTCGGTCATCTGCCCGTAAATCAAGGCCGCTTTGGGGAGAACCCCGGAGTGCTTCATTTCCAGGTAGAGATCATTCCCCTCACGGGTGCGCTCGCCCACGCCGGCGAACACCGAGATGCCGCCGTGGTGCATGGCGATGTTGTGAATCATCTCCATCATGACGACGGTCTTGCCGACGCCGGCGCCGCCGAACATGCCCATCTTGCCGCCCCGGGGGAAGGGCACCAGCAGGTCAATAACCTTGACGCCGGTTTCGAGCACCTTGACCGTGGTGTCCTGATCCACGAAGGGGGGAGCTTCCCGGTGAATGGGGTAATAAGTTTTGGCATCCACCGGGCCCAGGCCGTCCACCGGCCGGCCCACCACGTTGAGGACGCGGCCCAGGGCTTCGTGGCCCACCGGCACCCGGATGGCGTCGCCGGTGTCCTTGGCGGGCATGCCCCGGACGAGGCCGTCAGTGGTGTCCATGGCGATGGTGCGCACCACGTTGTTCCCCAGATGCTGGGCTACTTCCACCACCAGGTTATCTTCGGTGTCGTCGATAGCGGGGTTGCTGATAAAAAGAGCATTGCGGATTTCCGGCAGTAGGCCTTCAGGGAATTCCACGTCCACAACCGGTCCGATGACGCGGGCGATTTTGCCAATGTTCATAATCTTACCATCCTCCTCGCTCAGGCGGTTAGCCCTTCAAGGCTTCAGCCCCGCCCACGATATCCATAAGTTCTTTGGTAATGGCCGCCTGCCGGGCCTTATTCATTATCAAGGTGAGATTGGTGATCATCTCTTTACAGTTATTGGAAGCATTATCCATGGCCGTCATCCGGGCCGCGTGCTCACTGGCGGAAGTTTCCAGGAAGCCATGGTAAAGCACCGTATTGAGATACTTGGGCAAGAGGTATTCCAGAAATTGGGCTACCGGCGGCTCGAAAATATATTCGCTGCTGGGGCCGGCTTCTGAGGCCTCCCCGGCCGCGGTCTCCGGTTCGATGGGCAAAAGCTTTACCATAACCGGTCTCTGGATCGCCACGTTGATGAACCGGGAGTAGACCAGGTAGACTTCCTGAACTTCGCCGGCCATAAAATCGGTCATCACGTCCCGACCCACCACTATGGCGTTGGTGAAATCGAACTTATTCCACACATCTATAAAAGACCGGGAAATATCATACTTGCGCCGGCGGTAGAAGTCCCGGCCCTTCCGGCCCACGCAGGTCAGGTCCACCGCGATGTCCTGAGCCGCTTTTTCCTGGATGAACTTCCACGCGGCAGTGATCAGATTGACGTTGAAGCTGCCGCAGAGGCCGCGGTCCGCGGTCATGAGCACCAGACCCACCTTGTTGACTTCGGCGGCCTTTTGGAAAAAGGGATGGATTTCCGGCTCGACGCCGCTGGCCAAATTCCCCAGCATCAGAGAAAAGGCCTCGGCATAGGGGCGGAAATTTTCCATGCGCTGCTGCGCGCCCCGAAGTTTGGCCGCGGCCACCATGTTCATGGCCTTGGTGATCTGCTGGGTCTTTTTGACCGCGGAAATCTTCCGCCGAATATCTCGTAAGGTTGCCATTTTTTACCCCCAGCTTCCTTATACGGCTGCGGCCGCGGCGGCCTCGGTGGTGGGCTGGAAGGCGCTGTCGAACTCCGCCAAGGCAGCCTTCATGCGATTGTCGAGATCCTCGGTAATTTCTTTTCTCTCCCGGACCTCCGCAAAAATTTCCTGGTTTTTTGATTCCATGAAGCGGTACAACTGCTGCTCATATTCCTGGAGCACGTCCACCGGGTATTTATCCAAAAAGCCCCGGGTGCCGGCATAAATAATGGAAATTTGCCGTTCCATGGGCAGAGGCTGATACTGAGGCTGCTTGAGGATTTCCACCAGCCGGATACCCCGGTTGAGCTGCGCCTGGGTGGACTTGTCCAGCTCGGAGCCGAACTGGGCGAACGCGGCCAGTTCCCGGTACTGGGCCAGCTCCAACCGCAGCATACCGGCCACCTGCTTCATGGCCTTCACCTGGGCGGCGCCCCCTACCCGGGAGACCGACAGACCCACGTTGATGGCCGGACGGACGCCGGAGAAAAACAGCCCCGGTTCCAGGTACACCTGACCATCGGTGATGGAAATCACGTTGGTGGGAATGTAGGCCGACACGTCGCCCTGCTGGGTCTCAATGATGGGGAGAGCCGTCAGGGAGCCGGCGCCCAATTCGTCGTTCAGCTTGGCAGCCCGCTCCAGGAGCCGGGAGTGGTTATAGAAGATGTCCCCCGGATAGGCCTCACGTCCCGGCGGGCGGCGCAGCAGCAGCGAAATCTGACGATACGCCTGGGCTTGCTTGGTGAGGTCGTCGTAAATAATCAGGGCATGGCGACCGGTATCCCGGTAATACTCACCCATGGCGCAGCCGGCGAAGGCCGCAATATACTGCAGGGGAGCAGGTTCCGAGGCCGAAGCATTGACCACCACGGTGTGCTTCATGGCGTCGTGGCGTTCCAACGCGTCCACTACCTGGGCCACCGTGGACTTTTTCTGACCCACGGCCACGTAAATGCAGATAATGCCGGAGTCTTTCTGATTGATAATGGCATCTACGCACAAGGCAGTTTTGCCGATCTGGCGGTCGCCGATGATCAGCTCCCGCTGGCCCCGGCCGATGGGCGTCATGGAGTCGATGGCCTTATAGCCGGTGTACATGGGCTCATTCACCGGCTGGCGTTCGATGACGCCGGGGGCCTTGACCTCGATGCGCCGGAACTCCTTGGCCTCCAGGGGGCCCTTGCCGTCGATGGGGTTGCCCACCGGGTCCACGACCCGACCGACGACCGCGTCGCCCACCGGTACCTCGGCGATGCGGCCGGTGCGCTTGACGATGTCGCCCTCTTTAATGTGGGTATCTTCGCCGAGGATGGCGCAACCCACGTTATCCTCTTCCAGATTGAGGGCGATGCCAAAGATGTCACCCGGGAACTCCAGGAGTTCCATGGCCATGCACTTTTCCACCCCGTAGACCCGGGCGATACCGTCACCTACGGAGAGAACCGTGCCGGTCTCGGCCACTTCCACCTTTTTTTCGTAATCCTTGATTTGCGTCCGGATTATTTGGCTGATTTCCTCGGCTTTGATTTCCATTTATACGACCTCGCCTTTGATTAAAGATTCTCTCAAGGAGTAAAGCTGGGTGCGGATACTGCCGTCCAGCACCAAGTCTCCCACCCGGGCGACGACGCCACCGATCATGGCGGGATCCTCTTCAAATTCCATGGTTACTTTGGAATCGGTCAATTTTTCCAGAGCCTGACGCAGGCGCTCCTGCATGTCTTCATCCAGGGGTACCGCGGAGGTCACCCGAGCCCGTTTGAGATTCTCAAGTTCGTCCACCAGATGCTGGTAAACCTCCATGATACCGGGCAGCGCGGCGAGACGGAGCTTATCAAACAGGAGCAGTAGGAAATTGTTCACTAACGGGGAAAGCTTCAGGAGATCAGCTACGCGGAGCAACAGCTTTTTCCGCTCCTCCATGCTGTGCACAGGATTGAGCAGGGCGCCCTTCAGTTCCGGTTCCCGCTCCGTGAGCTGGGTAAAGACCTTCAGCTCCTCCCCGTACTCTTTGTACTTGCCATCTTCCTGGCCCAACATCATCAGGGCCTTGGCATAACGTCGGGAAACGGTCAGGTCAATCAATGTTTCTCCACCACCTTTTGTAGGTATTCCTCCACCAACTTGTTCTGATCAGTGGAGGTGATCTCCTTGCGAATCATCTCTTCCGCCATCTGGGTGGCCTGCTCCGCCACTTCCTGGCGCAATTCCTGAGCAGCCTTTTTGGTCTCTTGCTCAATGCTGACGGCAGCCATTTCCTTGATGCGCTGGGCCACCATTTCAGCCTTTTCGATGATCTTTTCCTTTTCGACTTCGCCCTCGGCCCGGAACTGTTCGATCATTTTCTGCCGTTCGGCGCCCACCTGGGCCAGGCGTTCCTGCGCGGCCGCCAGCGCGGCTTCAGCCTCAGCCTTTCTGGCTTCCAGCTCCTCGAGGGTCTCAGCAATTTGGCTGGTCCGCTGGGTAAAAATTTTGCTGATAAATTTGACCACAATATAGCCCAACAGAGCGGCGAAAACCGCAAAGTTGATGGCCCGCCAGATGAGTTCGCTGATTTGCGCCGCACTGACGCCATGCGCCTCGCCGTGGGCCGCGGCCGCGCCGTGGGCCGCTTCGCCCCCGCCGCTGGCGGCCAGGGCCACACCGACCATCAGAAGGCTCAGACCCAGCCCCAGGAGGATTCCGGTCCACCACCGCAGGTCGGTCAAATACGTTTTCATGACAGCTTCCTCCCCAGGATTTTGGCGGACAGGGCCATGGCGAAGTCCTGAACCTGGGCTTTCAAGGCATCCCGCGCCTGGGCCACATCCTTTTTGATCTTGGCTTCCACCCGGGTCCATTCCTCGTCCACTTCCTTTTTTACCTGCTCGAGAAGCGAACTTTCCTCCTGGGAACCCTCCTGGCGCAACTTTTCCCGCACACCCAGCCCTTCCCGCCGGGCCTCGACCAGCTGCGCATCTACCTCTCCCAGGATTCCCTGCTGGTTGTCCGCCAACCCGGCGATATCCTCCGCAAACTCCTCCATCCGGGCCTGGCGGGCTCGGATGGCCCTCCGGATGGGCCGGAAGAGCACCATGTTGAGCAGAAAAACCAGTACGAGAAAATTGATAATTTGTACAAGTAACGTCCAGTCAGGAATAACCGTCACGGCGTGCCACCTCGTAATTTATTTGAAAATTAAGGGGTTATCTTGAAACGGTCCAGGAGTGCACCAAGGGGCACATGTGTATCTTTTCACGAATGCCCTTTTACCCTATTTTCGCACACCTGTCAAAATTTTTTTTGAAAAAAATTCACCCTCCCAGGAGAAAACGGCGCATACGCAGATTCAGGAGAAGACCCAGGGCCAGCATGGTGGTGATCAGGGAGGAGCCGCCGTAGCTGAACAGAGGCAGGGGAATGCCCACCACCGGCATCAAGCCGGTGACCATGCATAAATTGACAAAAACCTGCCAGAAGAGCAGGGCGGTCACGCCCGCAGCCAGAAGCTGACCGAAGCGCTCCTTGCAGTTGCGGGCGATAAGCAGGCCCCAGAGGCACAGGCCGAAGTAAAGCAGCACCACTCCCGCGGAGCCCACAAAGCCCCATTCTTCGGCAAAAACGGAAAACACAAAATCGGTGTGCTGCTCGGGCAAAAAGTGCAACTGGCTCTGGGTGCCCTGCAAAAAGCCTTTGCCCCAGAACTGCCCGGAGCCCACCGCGATCTTGGACTGGATGATGTGATACCCCGCGCCCAGGGGATCGTGCTCCGGATTGAGAAAGGTGCGCACCCGCTGCCGCTGATAT
>CAZLRL010000161.1:0-6644 GCA_964561645.1 uncultured Desulfobacterales bacterium | reverse complement strand
GAAGGCGTGCCCCAGGCCCTGCTCCAGGCCCTGGCCCTGGGCAAGCCGGTGGCGGCCACCCGCGCCGGGGGCATTCCCGAAGTTATCGTCCCCGGGGAAACCGGCCTCCTGGCCCCGCCCCGTGATTCCCGGGCCCTGGCGGAGAATATGTCGCACCTGGCGCGTGACGCGTCTTGGCGAGAAAGGCTGGCCCAAAAGGGCCTGCAGCTGGTGGCCTCCCGCTATTCCCTGGACCGCATGGCCGATACCCTGGAAGCCTTATATGGTGAGATTATGACCAGCAGTCCCGTCCCCTCCCCCGCTTCCCGAATTTCCAGTTCCCAAAGGACCTCATGAACGATTTGTCTTATTTTCACGATTCCCGGGTGCTCATCACCGGCGGCGCCGGCCTGATCGGCAGCACCATCGCCCACCTCCTGGTGGAGCAGGGCGCCGAAGTCACCGTAGTGGACGCCATGCTGCCGACTTACGGCGGCAACCGCTTTAATTTTCAAGACATTTTCGACAAGATCGTCTTTGTCAAAGGCGACATCCGCGATCTGAAACGCATGAAAGTCTGGGTGGACGGGGCGGATTTCATTTTCAGCCTGGCCGCCCAGGGGAGCTACGTGGACAGCAACCTTGATCCCCTTTACGACCTGGACATCAACTGCCGGGGACATCTCAACCTGCTGGTGGCCTTAAGCCAGATCAACCGCCAGGCCAAGGTGGTGTTCACCAGTTCCCGCTTCGTGTATGGCAGCATCGACTATAACCCGGTGGACGAGGGCCATCCCTTCAACTGCCTGAGCATCTACGGCATCCACAAGCTGGCCGGGGAAAAGTACTATCGCTTCTATCATGACGCCCACGGCCTGGATACGGTCAGCCTGCGGATCACCAACCCTTACGGCCCCCGCCAGCAAATGCAGCACAGCAAATACGGCATTGTCAACTGGTTCATCCGCCTGGCCCTGGACGGCCAGCCCCTGACCATCTTCGGGGAGGGCACCCAACAGCGGGATTATATTTTTGTGCAGGATTTGGCCGAAGGCATTTTGAACGTAGCCCTGACGCCGGCGACCGCGGGGCAGGTCTACAATCTGGGCTCGGGAGTGGGCACCCCCTTTATTGACATGGCCCGCCTTGTGGCCCGGAGCCTCCCGGGCACCGAAATCAAGCACCTGCCCTGGCCCCAGGACCGTTATTTCGTGGAAACCGGCGATTTTATCGCGGACATCACCAAGCTCCAGGAAGCTACGGGCTGGGCGCCGCGGACCAGCCTCCAGGAAGGCATCGAGGCCACCGTGGCCTTTTACCGGGAGCACGGGAAGCATTACTGGTAGGGCACGCATTTTCGGCAGTGAGGTACGATTGTTTCTTCACCGGGAGAACAGGCATCTTGCCTGTTTCTCTACACAGGCTGGAAGCCTGTGCTCCCGCTTACTGTAAGGGGTTAAAACCGGCTCCCCAGCGCCTGGTTGGCGTAAGGACTCGTAATCCTTCCAAACTGTAGCCGCAGGCTTCAGCCTGGGCCATACGGAAATCTTTTGGTCGAAGTTGTTGACGCAGCCTCAAGGCTGCGGCTACAGAAAAATCCTTAGCGCTTTCGATCTGCTTTATTCCAGTGTCTCCCTTTGGTAAAAGAGTAAAACTGTGGGAATCTTAGACTGTGTCATGCGAGCCCTGGCCGCGCTCTGGTACCGCCTGGATCGGCGGCATCGGGAGATTGTGCGGCGCAACCTGGCCTTTGCCTATGGAGAGGAACTCACGGCTGCCGACCGGGAGCGCCTGGCCCGGCAGGTTTTCGAGAACTACGTTCGGTTCGCCTGGGAGACCGTGGTCCTCCTCCTGGCGCCTTTGTCCTCTATTAAAAACCGGGTGGTACTCCTGGGGGAACATAATCAGGCCGAGGCCCTGAAAAAAGGGCGAGGCCTGGTGGCCCTGGCGGCCCATACCGGCAACTGGGAATTCACCGCCATGGGCTATGGCTTGCAGTACCGGCGAATAGCAGTGGTGGCCCGGGAACTGGGCCATCCCCTGGGGCGGCGCCTGGCCCGGTACCTGAGGGAGCGCAGCGGCAACTGGATGGTGAACAAGCAGCGGGGCCTGAAGGATATCCTTTCCCACCTGAATAAAAACCGGGTGGTGGGCATCGTCGTCGACCAGAACACCTCAGACCGGGAGGGGGTGCTGGCGGACTTTTTCGGTCACCCGGCCCGCACCACGCCGGTGGCCGCGCTCCTGGCCCGGCGGGGAGTACCGGTGATGCCCAGCCTGTCCCGGCGCCTGCCGGACGGCCGTCATCTCATGGTGTTCTTTCCGGAGCTGACCTTCGAAAAAACCGGGGACGCGGAGGCCGACATCCATCGGCACGTTACCCTGCAAAACCAGGTGATCGAGGCCTGGGTGCGGCAAGAGCCCGCCCAATGGCTCTGGCTGCACCGGCGCTGGAAAAACCAGTTTCCCGAGTTGTATAAGGATTTATGAGAAAGTCAGCTTGAGGGAGGGGACCAGGGGTCGACCGGACCCCACTCCCCTCCCTCAAACTCCCTCCCTCAACCCCTTACGGGGTAAAAAATGGCTGGCAAATCGGGGGCGTTAAGCCCGCCTTGTCAGCCCTTTCTGCTGGTTGGGAGGGGGGATCGGGAGAATGAAAGGCGGGATGCGCTTCGCTTTCCCGCCCTACGAATCTCTACGGATCTTCCCCTTTTGCCGGAAGCACGGGCATCTTGCCCGTGCACACGGGCTGGAAGCCCGTGCTACCGTATGAGCAGATATTGAAGGGAGATCGAAAAGGGGCCCAGAAGTCGCTAATCTCTCCCTATTTCTTCACGGCCCTTTCGCCAATTCAAAATAAAGCGGGAGCACAGGCGTCCCGCCTGTGCAACACCGGCAAGATGCCTGTGTTTCGGTCGAGGGGGGTTGGGAGGGGATTATGGTGAGGGCAGGTACGGGCGGGGCTACCCCGCCCCTACGTTCCTGGCCCACCCCCAAAACTCCAACTTCCAGACCTCTTAGAAAGGAATCTGCTATGGAAAAGCCGCGGGCAGGATTTTTGGACAAACTCAAGGAGCAGGCAGGAAAGCAAAAGATTGCCGGGCATTTGGGCATCGAACTGGAGGAGGTGGCGCCCGGCTACGCCCGGGCGGGCATGGTGTGCCGGGAGGAGATGAGCAACATCCTGGGCATGGTGCACGGCACCGCGCTGTTCGCCCTGATGGACGAGGTCTTTCAGGCTGCGGTCAACTCCCACGGCACCGCGGCCGTGGCCCTGAATTTGAGCCTGACCTTTCACCAGGCCCCCAAGTTCGGCGAGCGCCTCACCGCCACGGGCCGGGAGGTTCATACCAGTCGGCGCCTGGCCACCTGCCGCATCGAAGTGACCGGCGGGGACGGCCGCCTGATCGGCTCCTGCCAGGCCCTGGCCTATCGCAAAGGCACAGAAATAGAATTTTGAGTCAAGCGCGAGGCAGGGTGGGCACTGCTCACCGCAATCCTCGGGGCCATAGCGCCCGAACCCTCGGCCCAGCCGTAAAGCCAAAAAAAGATCTTGGTGGCACAGGTTTTCAACCTGTGCGGGCGCAGGCTTAGCCTCGCGGCTACATTTGGGGCCGGCATCGTTTGCGGACCACCGGAAAAATCCAACCAGTCCCTAAATCACATATTACGCATTTGCCGCTGCTCCTCCACTTTATTGCGCAGGCGGCGCACCAAGTCGGCGTAGGAAGACTCCCTGATCACCCGGGAAAACTGGGAGCGGTAGTTGTTCACCAGGCTCACCCCTTCGATGACCACATCATAGACCGCCCACCCGGATGTATTGAGCAGACGATAATTCATGGGGATGCGGTCGTTTTTGCGCACCAGCAGGGTGCGCACCTCGGCCCTCTCGCCGTCCCCACTCTCCCCCACATAGGCCACCTTCTCGCCGGAATATTTCATCAGTTTATCGGCATAGGAGGCTTCCAGGAGTTCGGCGAACAGACTGACGAATTCCCGGCGTTGGCCCGCGCTCAAGCTCTGCCAGTTCGGGAGGGCCCGCTGGGCCATTTCCTCATAATCAAAGCGCCGGTCCACGGTCTGCTTGACCATCTGCCGACGCCGCTGGGGTTGGGCCTTCAAGGCCGGGTCCTGGAGGATGCGGATCACTTCGTCCACCGTGCTTTTCACCGCCTCGGTGGGAGGGCCGGCCCAGGCCGGGACCGCCAGGCCGCTCAGGGTAATTATCAGCATCAAGGTCAGTGCCTTCTGAGTCAGACCGCGCATAGTAGTACACTCCTTTCCAGAGAGGTGTTGCAATAAAGTTCAAGGTTCAAAGTTAATGTAGGGCGGGCATCCTCGCCTGCAAAATTCAGCCGGAGGCAGCCGTTCTACATGATTTTCGCAACGGTCCAAGGTTTACGGTTCAAAGACCTTGTAGGGTGCGTTTTACGCACCATTAATTGATCAGAAGAAAAATTTCCCTTCTTGTTAGAGCCAGATTCTCTTCCAAACCATGCCCAGGCGAGACGCCTGTGCCAGCGGCATTTTCATGATTCTGAGAAGGCAGGATGCGCTTCGCTTTGCCGCCCTACAGGCCTGCGATCCGTGAAGCCGAGCATGGGGAAACTTGATCCCCCTATATCCGAGAGTCATAATGGGTGTGAAAAGTTAAGCCATTTTTAAGGCATGCCTTCTACCGAAAACAGCAAACCGAAAACCGAAACCCGCCTCACACCTTGCCGTGGATATATTGGGAGATAATCTCTTCCCACTCCAGCGCGGACTCGGTTTCATGGATTTTTCCTCCGGGGGGAATGGTCTGCTCGGCATAGCCCGGCGACAATTTGATGTATTTGTCGCCGATGATGCCTTTGGTGCGGATGGAGGCGATGGCATCCTCTTTCAAGGTTATATCGGGGTTGAGGCTCAAGGTGATTCGGGCCCGATAGTCGGGAGTCACCTGAATGCTCTCCACCCGGCCCACCTGGACCCCGGCCACTTCCACAGACGCGCCTGTTCTCAGTCCCGAGATATTGTCGAAACTGGCCGTCACCCGATACCCATGACCGAAAACTTCCATTCTGCCGAGGTGGACGGCCAGATAAATGAGGCAGGTCAGGCCGATGAGTACAAAGATACCGACGCCCACTTCCAGTTTCCCTTTACTCATTTTTGCTTAAGCCTCCCAAAAATCGAGTTCCCCCCGCAGAAAGGCTTGCACCACCGGATCGGGGTACGCCTGAATTTCCGCCGGGGTGCCGTGCGCAATGATCCGGCCCCGGTGCATCATGGCCACGAAATCAGCCACCTGGAAGACTTCGGGGATGTCGTGGCTCACCATGAGCGCGGTGTAGCCGCTGTCCAGGTGGGTCTTTTTGATCAGGTGGAACACGGTGTTGCTCATGGGCGGGTCCAGGCCGGTGACCGGCTCGTCGAACAGGATAATCTCCGGCTCCTGGATCATGGCCCGGGCCAGGGCCACCCGTTTTTTCATGCCCCCGCTCAGTTCGGCGGGATACTTGCTATCCACCTCCGGGGTGAGGTTCATCTGTTCCAGCCGCTCCCGCACCCGCCGGGCAATTTCCACCTCCGGCAGCCGGGTCTTTTCCCGCAGAGGAAAGGCAATATTTTCAAAAACGTTCAGGGAGTCGAACAGGGCCCCGCCCTGGAAGAGCACGGCCAATCTGACTTTGAATTCTCGCAATTTTTGGCCGCGCAACAGATGAATATCCTGGCCGTCCACCAGCACCCGGCCGGAGTCGGGCTGCAGCAGCCCGATAATGTGCTTTAGCAGCACGCTTTTCCCCACCCCGCTCTTGCCTATGACCACAGAAATCTTGCCCGCGGGGATGGTCAGGTTGAGGTGGTCCAAGACCACCTGCCCGTTAAAGGATTTGCAGACGTCGATGAGCTCGATCATGGCTACATGAAAAAGGAGGTGAGAAGGTAGTCCCAGGCCAAGACCAGCACCGCGGAGAGCACCACGGTCTGGTTGGTGGCTTTGCTGACCCCTTCCGCCCCATGTTCCGTATGGTAGCCCTTATAGGTGGCCACCAGAATGACGGTGATGCCGAAAATCAGCGACTTGACCAGGCCGCCGTTGATATCCAGGGGCACCACGCTCTGGACCATGCTGGAGAAATAGCTGCCCGAACTGATCCCCAGCAGCACCACTCCCACCAGATAGCCCCCCAGGATGCCCATGACGTCGAACATGCCGGTCAACAGGGGCACCGCGATAAGACCGGCCAGCAGCTTGGGCATGACCACGTACTGCATGGGATTGACCGCCATGGTGTCCAGGGCGTCCAACTGCTCGGTGATGCGCATGATGCCGATTTCCGCAGTCACCGCCGAACCGGCCCGGGCCGACACCATGATGCCGGTGAGCACCGGCCCCATCTCCCGGATGAGACTCAGGGCCACCGCGGAGCCCAGCGCGCCTTCGGAGCCGTATTGCCGCAAGGTGTAATACCCCTGCAGCGCCAGCACCATGCCGGCAAAGGCCGCGGTCAACAACACGATGGGGATGGACCGAACCCCGATAAAATAAAGTTCCTGGAGCAGGCGGCGAAACCGGAACGGCGGCACCAGGGCAAGCCCCAGCCCCTCCAGGAGGAACAGGATCATACCCCCGGCTTGTTGGACCACAGACAGAGAGACACGACCGAAGCGGCGGA
>CAZLRL010000160.1:2269-6652 GCA_964561645.1 uncultured Desulfobacterales bacterium | reverse complement strand
GGGAGGAGGGCGTGATTATTTCGCCCACCTATCTTTACCGGGGAGGGGTGCGCCAGGATGAGGTCTGGCGGGATCTGTTGGCGCAGATGCGCGTGCCGCAGGAGCGGGAGGGCGACCTGGCGGCCCAGTTGGCGGCCCTGACCCGGGGCCAGGAGCGCTGCCAGGCCGTCGCCGGGCGCTGGGGCCTGGAAAAACTGCGGGAGATGAGCCAGGCCCTCCTGGCCTATTCCGAGGCGGCCATGCGTGATCTGATCCGGGAAATTTCGGACGGGGTTTATTCCTTCACGGACTATCTGGATGACGACGGCTGGGGCAACCTTGATCTGGCCGTGCACCTGGACCTGACTAGCGCGGATGACCGCGCCCGCCTGGATTTCACTCACAGCGCCGACCAGACCACGGGCGGGGTGAACGCCGTGCCCCCGGTGGTGGAGGCCGCCTGTTACTATGTCTTCCTGACGCTTCTGGCCGAAGATTACCCCATCAACCAGGGGTGCTTTCGGCCCCTGGAAGTGATCACCAGGGAAGGCAGCCTCCTTGATCCCCGCTTTCCGGCCCCGGTGGCGGCGGGCAACGTGGAAACCTCCCAGCGCCTGGTGGACGTGGTCCTGGGAGCCCTGGCCCAGGCTCTCCCCGACACCATCCCGGCGGCCAGCCAGGGGACCATGAACAACCTGGCCTTTGGCGGGGTGCATCCCGACACCGGCCGGGAATTCACCTATTATGAAACCCTGGGGGGCGGCACCGGCGGCCACCCCGGCGGTCCGGGAATCTCGGGCATCCACAGCCACATGACCAACACCCGCAACACCCCCGTTGAGGTTTTGGAGCACGACTACCCGGTGCTGGTGGAGCGCTACGCGTTCCGGGAAAACTCCGGCGGAGCCGGCGGCTACCCGGGGGGCCTGGGGCTTATCCGGGACTTCCGCTTTCTGAGCCAGGTCAGCCTCAGCCTGTTGACCGAGCGCCGCCGTCAGGCGCCGTACGGTCTGGCCGGAGGCGAACCCGGCGCCCGTGGGGAAAACCTGTTGATCACAAATGAAGGTCAAAAAGAGGCTTTACCCGGCAAGGCGAACCTGACCCTGCCCGCGGGCAGCCTCCTGTCCATCCGCACCCCCGGCGGCGGCGGCTGGGGGGACAGTCCATAAGAACTTGTTGTTTCCTAACCTCAGGCATGCATCACCCGGTCCCGGCCTTCCTGCTTGGCCCGATAAAGGGCGGCGTCCGCGGCCTGTAAGAGGTTTTCCCCAGTAAGGCCGTGCTCCGGATAAGAAGCCACACCCACAGATACCGTGGCGGACAGCACCTGGCCCTGATGACGTACTTTAAGGTTTTTCACCCCCCGCTGCAGAGCAGCGGCTCTCTCACAGGTTACCTCCAAAGGGGCGCCGGGTAGCACCAGAACAAATTCCTCCCCTCCAAAACGGCAGACGATGTCCCCGACTCTCACGGCATGCAGGAGATAAGTGCCTATGGCTTTAAGAAGGGCGTCGCCCCCTTCGTGGCCATAAGTGTCATTCACTTTTTTAAAATGATCTAGGTCCAGCATGATGAAACCCAGCGAACCATCCCGGCGCTTGATCTGGTGGAGTTCCCGTTCCAAGGTCTCAGTGAGGTAACGGCGGTTGAACAGGCCGGTTAACGGGTCCCGGATGGTTTGTTCTTTGAGAGTTTCCCGGAGGTTCAAGTTGCCCAGGGCCAGGGCCACGTGGTCTGCCACCATGATCGCCAGTTGATGAGGCAGTTCCGGTGAAATATCTGCAAAGTCCCCTGCCTCACCATGTGCCGAGGCGTCAATCTGCAGGTGGAGCAGACCCAGGGTCTCCCCCTGGGCGAGCATGGGCACACACAGATATTTGTCCACCGGCTGGGTGGCCAGATGGGGGCATTCAATCCCGGCTTCAAGGCTGCCGCCCTCGTAAGATCGGCCGGTGCGCAGGGCCCAACAATTACCCGGCGGAAACTCCTTCTCCCCCGCAATGTTCTCTCCCCAGATGGCCACGGCTTCCAAGAATTTTCCTGAGTCCCGGGGCGCGAACAACCCGCCGGCACAGCCGCCGAACAACTCATGGCAGTAGAGGGCGATAATGGGATAGGCTTCATGAAGAGTAAAGCAGGCTTGCAGCAGTTCCGACATGCGGTTTACCAGGGAGATCTGCCGATTTCGCTCCCCATATTCGTACACCAGGGACTGGAGCTCAGCGTTGGCCTGATTTACTGCCACTTCGGCTTGGCGGTGCTCGGTAAGGTCCTGCCCGACCCACAGGATTTCCCGAACTTCTCCTCCCTCATCCCGCACGGCTTTGAGAATCCAACCCACCCAGGACAGCTCACCGTGAATTTTCTGGAGCTGCGTTTCAAACCCAAGAGGGTTTTCCGGCTGGTTACAGATGTCCCCCGTAAGGGCGTCCAAGGACCGGCCATCGGCGTCGGTTTCCGGTATTATGACCCCCACTAATGGCCGCCCCACAATCTCGGCCTCTTGGTAGCCAAAAAATTGTTGAGCATATTCATTGAAAAAGGTCACCTGCCCTTGAAGATTCACCCGCATGATAATGACGTTGGCGTTTTCCACCAACTCCCTGTATTTCGAACTGCTTTCCTGGAGGGCCGCTTCGGCCCGTTGGCCGGCCCAAACCTGCTTCTTAATTTGAAGGCCAATCAAGGCTATACCTACCAGGCCCAGAAACCATAAGAAACTATGCCCCAGGACCAGGGCCAACCAATGGGAGCGCGGGCCGCTGAGGAAAGGTTTTAGAGGCTCTGAGATCATTAAGCCGCCCCGTAATTCCCCCAAATCAGTCCGGGCCACCTGCTGGGTCAAGGTCAGGGCAGTCAGATGCTCCTGATAGAGGTTCCAACCGAGAGAGAGGGCCACCGCCAGGGTCCATCCCAACAGGAGCACCCCTATGTAGCTCCTTAGGTTGAGATCAATCAATCCCGGCTTAGGCGTAATCGGCTTCTGGTGTCGCAGCTCTATAGTACCGGGCTTTTTCATGCTTGGGTCCTTACTTCCTAAGATGTATCGGTGGGTTCGCCGGTTTCTTTAGGGAAACAAGGGAGGAGTCCCGAAACTACCCTATCTCCAGCTTTTTCTTGACAAGCCAGAGACCAGGATGGATAATAATCGATACAAAACCAAAGAGCTTGGATCCGTAAGAGGCGGACTGAGACTCGGCGGGAGCGACGAAAATCAACCCCGGCGTATCAGTCCGGGGTTTTTTCATGGAAATCGTCAACAATCCCCGGGACATGCAGGCTGCGGCCCTGACCTGGCGCCAGCAGCACCAAACCATCGCTTTGGTCCCCACCATGGGCTATTTCCATGATGGGCATCTCTCCCTGATGCGCCACGGACGCAAGCAGGGGGACCGGCTGGTGGTCAGTCTCTTCGTCAACCCCGCCCAATTCGGGCCCGGCGAAGACCTGGACCGCTACCCCCGGGACCCGGAGCGGGACGCGGCCCTGGCCCGGGAGGTGGGCGCGGACGTGCTCTACACCCCATCCAGCGCCCAGATGTACCCGGAAGGCTACCAGACTTATGTGACGGTGGAGGAGGTGAGCCAGGGGCTGTGCGGCGCCTCCCGGCCCGGACATTTCCGGGGGGTGGCCACCGTGGTGCTCAAGCTTCTTAACCAGGTCCTGCCCCATCTGGCGGTGTTCGGCGACAAGGACTATCAGCAGTTGGCGGTCATCAAGCGCCTGGTGGCCGATCTTAACGTGCCGGTGGAGGTGGTGGGCCGGCCCATCGTGCGGGAAGCCGACGGGTTGGCCCTGAGTTCGAGGAACACCTATTTGAACCCCGGGGAGCGCCAGGCGGCCCTGTGCCTGTTTAAAAGCCTCACCCGGGCCCAAGACGCGGTGGCTTCCGGGGAAAACCGGGCCGACAAGATTCTCCCGGAAGTGATACAAACGATAAAATCAGCCCCGCACACCCGTCTGGATTATGCGGTGCTGGTGGACCCCGATACCCTGCAGAGCGTGGACACCATCCAGGGCTCGGCCCGGCTGGCCGTGGCCGCCTGGGTGGGCGACACCCGGCTCATCGACAATATACTTTTAGAGGTACCCTGATATGCAACGGGTCATGCTTAAATCCAAAATTCACCGGGCCACCATCACCGAGGCCAATCTGGCCTATGTGGGCTCCCTGACCGTAGACGCCGATCTTTTGCGGGAGGCGGACATTCTGCCTTACGAGATGGTGCACATCTATAACATCAGCAACGGCGAGCGCTTTCAGACTTACGCCATGGAGGGCGAAGCCGGCAGCGGAGTCATCTGTCTGAACGGCGCCGCGGCCCGGCGGGGCGCGGTCGGAGACCTGATCATCATCACCACCTTTTCCAGTTATCCTCCCGAAGAACTCAACCACCACACCCC
>CAZLRL010000160.1:0-2169 GCA_964561645.1 uncultured Desulfobacterales bacterium | reverse complement strand
CCTTCCCCCACATTTTTATTAGATTTAGCTGCCAGGAGTTGGTAAGCTGGGCAGGCTGAGTGATCGCGACAAGGAGAACACCATGACGGTGACCCGAATCGGCTATGTGGGAACGGACGGCAGAAGTCTGCTGGCGGCCCTGGACACCAGCCGGGCCACCAGCGAACTTTATCCCGGGGACTACCAGGGGGTGGTGGTGCGGGGCACCCCGGCCATGGCGCCCTGGGCCGAGCAGATGCGGTGGCCGGTGGATTTTATTCCCACCCGGTCCAACCGCATGGAGGACTATGCCGAGGCTCTGGTTCAGGCCTTTGACCAGGGGAAGCTGGACGTGGCCCTCATCATGCCGGAAGCCCTGATTTTTCAGGGGCTGGTGGACCGGGTGGCCGAGGCCGGGCACGGTGACAAAATCATCGGCCCCGACAGCCGGGGGGCCTTTATCGAAGCGGACAAGATCGCGTGCAAGCGCCTGTGTCAGGAAGCCGGCATCCCGGTGGCCCCGGCCTGGAGCGAAGTGGACGCCAAGGACTACCAGGCGGTGTTGCGGACGGTCCTGGACTACCTCCACGACTTCGGCGGCGCGGTGCTGAAATACCCTTACAGCGCCGGGGGCAAGGGCGCCCGGGTTATTTTGAATACCTGGGAAATCAGGGACGTCTATGACCTTTTGCTGGCCGACTACAAACAGGACTATGCAGCCCTGAGCGGCAAAAAAGGCCCCTGGCCGCTTTTGATCGAGGCCCGCCTGGCGGGGGCGGAAATCAGCTTCACCATTTTGGTGGATAAACAGGGGCACTTTCAACTATTGCCCACGGCCATGGACTACCCGGAGCGCTTCGAGGGGCCGCCGGGCATCGACAATCCCATCACCGGCGGCATGGGCTCCATCTCGCCTCACCCCCTGGAGAGCCCGGCCCTGATGCGCCTGGCGGAGGAAACCCTGGCCCGGCCTCTGGTCGAGGCCCTGAAGCGGCAGGGCATTTTGCGGCCCTGTGTGCTGTATCCGGGCTGTTTTGTGTCCTTCGGCGACAATTTCCAGCCCCGGGACATCCGGGTGTGCGAAGTCAATATCCGCCCCGGGGAGCCGGAGTTTCAGCCGGTGGTCAAGCGCCTGCGCAACCTGGGGCCGCTGGTGCAGGCCATGGCCGCGGGTACCCTGGACCAGGTCAAGCCCGAAATCCGGGAAGATCAAATTTCTCTGTGCGTGGCCCTGGTCACCGGGCCGGGCGGCCCCAAGCAGCAGAAAGGCTACCCCTGGTCCCTCACCAAAGGCGAGCCCCTGGAGATTGACGGGGGTTATCTGGACAAAAAGAAAATCACCCTGATTCCGTCGGCCATGGACTACAACGAGGGGGAGTTCAAGTCGGACGGCTCCCGGGTGGCCTTCCTGGTGGCCAACGCCACGGTCAAGGAGGCGCAACCGCGGGCCCGGGTGGCGGAGACTTTGCGCCAGCGGCTGTTAACCGCGTTTGATAACGGCAAAATCCGCCTGGTTCCCCGGGAAAATCAGGCCGGCAACCGCCTGGCCTTGCGGCGGGATATCGGCCTGCATTACGAGAAAGCCGAAGCGCTGCAGCCGGGTAAATGAACGCGAGAGCGGGTCGGGAAGGCAGGGCTTTACAAACCCCATTCTCGTACCTAAGGTTAATCCATGAAAACCGAGAAATTTTTGGACCAGGTAAATCAGCGGGCCGGTTTGGCCTCCCCAGAGGAGGCCAGGCGGGTGGTGGAGGGCGCTCTCGAAACCCTGGGGGAACGCTTGGAGAAAACCGAGCGGGAGAAACTGGCCGCGCAAGTGCCTGATCCCCTCAAAAAAATGCTCTTCAAAAGACAAATAACCGAGCGCTACAGCCTGGAAGAATTTTATAACCGCGTCAGCGCCCGGGCCGATGTAGGCTATCCCGAGGCCGTGGCCGGAACCCGGGCGGTGATGGCGGTGCTGAAAGAAGCGGTCTCCCGGGGAGAGATCAACCACATCCTGGCCCAGCTTCCGGATGAGTATGAAGAATTGTTCGGCGAAGAGCCGGAAAGTCCCCTGTCGCCTACCAAAATATAATTTTTCTTTGCAGCCATCCCCAAGGCAAGCGACGGAAATGCTGGCTTCATGGTGACAGTTTCTAAAGACGGCCCGCTGCCCCGCTTGGCGTGCACGGCACGCCCTATAACAAT
>CAZLRL010000159.1:0-6680 GCA_964561645.1 uncultured Desulfobacterales bacterium | reverse complement strand
TGCCAGTCTCCTTAAAAATATAGCCTGGGGGCTCCCAACCCCGTTGCCAAATCACCAATCAATAATTACTATTAAACAGTAAAGATTGTGAGAGTCAATGGTTAGGGGAATTCTGGTCCTTTTATCAAACTCTCCCCCCAAACCGAGGGACGCCATTTATGGCGTCCTTGAGGGCTCCATGAATCGAGCCCCTACGGGAAACAAGCCCCTAAAAAAAACGGGAGCACAGGCTTCCAGCCTGTGCAGGAACAGGCAGGATGCCTGTTCTCCCGGATGTGAGGTAACGCCGGACTTTCTGAGTGTCCAGGCACGGGCAGGATGCCCGTGCTACCGGCAAGTGGGGCGGAGAGATGGAGCCTGGGACCACACAGGCGGGAACCTGAGCCTCCAGGTTGCGGCCCCCAACCTCCCCCAAGACCGAACCCCAATTTCAATCCGAGCTTCAGGAGCACCATCTATGCCCCATACGGTGATGGAAGTCTTAAAAACCCTGCCCCGGACCAATTGCGGGGAATGCGGCCAGGCCACCTGCCTGGCCTTTGCCACCCGGGTCATCAAGGAGGGGGAGGAGCTGACCCGCTGCCCCTACCTGCCAAAAGCCGCGCAGGCCCTGGCCGGTGACATTGCCAGCCAGCAGGCCGCGGGCCTGGGGCGTCGTCGGGAGTCCCTGGCCATCGCTCTGGAGGCCCTCCAGGAAAAAGTGGCCCCCCTGGACTTCGCCGCCCTGGCCGAGGTCCTGGGAGCCCGCTACCACGAAGCGAACGGCCGCCCTTGCCTCGATTTGACCTATTTCGGCCACCAGGTTCAGGTCTGCAAGGACCAGGTCTGCTATCCCGAGGGCGTGGAGGCCAATCCCTGGGACGCCATTTTACTCTACAATTACCTGGCCTCCCGGGGCGGGGCCGAGCCCACCGGCACCTGGATCACCTATCAGAGCCTGCCCAACTCCGTGTCCAAAACCAAAACCCTGAAGCGCCTGGAAGGGGAGCTGGCCGCCCACTTTGCCGGGCGGCAAAAGGCCTTGCAGGACGCGGCGGTGCGCCTGGGAGCCGAACCGGTCAAAGTGGCCGAAGATGCGGATCTGCAACTGGTTTTTACCCCGCTCCCCAAGGTGCCGGTACTCCTCCTCTTCTGGGAGGCCGACCCGGAAGAGGACTTTCCGGCCCAGGTCCACTTCCTCTTCGACGGCAATGTCTCGAATTATTTGGACTTGGAATCCCTGTTGTTTCTGGTGGAACAACTGGCGGACCGCCTCACGGCCTGATATAAATCCAGGCACATGCGACCATTCTCAGGAGGAACATCATTATGGCCAAAAATGCCGCCGGCCACCGGGTGGTGGTTTTTCGCCCCTACCCTGCCCAGGTAGGTGACAAGATTTCCATCCAGGGCGGCCCCTGGGGGGGCGACTGGGAAATCATCGAGGTGGGAGAGCGCAAGATCAAACTGAAATGTCCCGTTTCCCACAAAGAGATCGAGAAGGACCGCTTCTTTTACTTCATGGAGGAGCGGGACCAGGAACCCTGGCCCCGCGGGCACTGAAGTCAACAGGTGAAATTTTTTGCGGGAGGGCCGGGGCAGAAGACCGAGATCAACAATCAGTGATTGATGATCAGCGGTTAGCTTCCAGGCGTCAGCTGTCAGTAAAAAACTTGTACTTGCGAGGATTCAGGCATCAGAGGAAGAGCAAGGCCCAGGCTTCAGGCCCAGGCCGCTTTTCCCATGAATCCATAATCAGGCTCCCGGTCTGCCTGCAGCGCCGGGAGCACCTTCATATATTTCCTAACGGCTCGCCTCAAAACTCTCGCCGTACGCGGCCAGCTTATAGTCCTTCCCGGCCCCCTGGGCCTGGTTCAGGTAGGCCACCCCCACCCAGCCTTGGGGAAGCAGGGGCGGGTTCTTGGGCCCGGCATAGCTTTTCGTCCAGCGATAGGAGTGGATGGTGATTTTATCGCCCGCTTTGAGTCCGCTGGCTGAGCGTTCCACTTGCAGCACTTCCGCGGTAAAGGTGACCTTGAGCTTCCCACCTGTGCCCTCCTGCTCCATTCCCACGATCTTGATTTTGAGCTTCTCCTGGGCCTCGGCCTTCAACTTGTCGTAAGACCCCGGCGGCAGCTCTGCCGCGACCAGGGCCGGCAACACCATGGCCACCAGCAGGGTCACCAGCACCGGCATACTAAGTTTCCGCGTTCTCATCACCTAAATCCTCCTTTTTTGCTGCCGTATTTTCAGGGCTGGCATAACGATGCAACACGTCAGCCCTGACAGTTGGGGCCTCCTGACGCCTCCTGCATATAGGTATCGTACCCGGCCAGACTTTGCCAGGTCACCGAAATGGACCAATGAAGATTATAGTGGACCTTTGCCAAACTTACGCTTCTCCTTATTCGGTCGGTACGCCGCTTACTAAACATAATTCCACTGCCGGGATTTTCAATCAGCCTCGCAACCCGGA
This sequence comes from uncultured Desulfobacterales bacterium, assembly GCA_964561645.1. GTDB lineage: Bacteria > Desulfobacterota > Desulfobaccia > Desulfobaccales > 0-14-0-80-60-11 > JBGSLA01. The sequence continues at coordinate 4,225 of CAZLRL010000159.1, read as the reverse complement.
TTGCTCGGATAAAAATTCCCGCGATCAAAATTTCCCTTTGAGCCTGTTTTGCCGGGTTAGTCACCCCGACCTCAGCCGTGGTTAATTGCGACCATTGTGAATTGGTCATCAATGAGGATGGCCTCCGTCCCGAGTATTGTCGACCATATATGGGAGAATAAAAAAAGGAGGCGGAACATGGAAACAGTAGAACGGGATACGGCACGGCACTGGCTGGGGGACCCCAATTATATCTTTATCGACATTCGCAGCAACCAGGAGTGGGAGGCAGCTTCCGAAAAAATAACACGAGCCATCCATTTCGACCCAGACAAGGTTTCCGACTGGGGCAAAAAGCTGCCCAAGGATAAGAAAATCGTCTTGTATTGCGGCGACGCCAAGGCCCACTGCCCCACGGTCGGCAAGGATCTGGAAGGCATGGGCTACTCGCCCGTCTATGTAATAGATGAAGGCTTTATGGCCTGGAAACACCAGGGTTTCCCTACGGTTCCCAAAGAACTGGAAGGCTGGACCATACCCGACAGTATCGAAATGCCTCGGAAATAATCCGGTAGCCGCAAAGGCTGTCGGGCTTGAGACCCGACCGGCGCGCGTCGTATAAAACCGCTCCTCGCCTTGGCAGGAGCGGTTTTTCTTTTTAACTAGTGATCACTCTGTGGAACCTTCAGCTTTTTTTCGGCCCTGGAGCAAATAAACTAATAAGGCCGCAAAACTCAAGACACAGAAGACAGCCACCCAGGGCGCCATGGTGCGAAAGGTGAAATGAGCCGAGGCGATTTTCTTTTCCAAACCATAGGCTCCCAACCCCCACACTCCGGTCCACAAGCCCGCGCCCAGGATATTGCAGATCATGAACACCTGCCAGGGCATTTTCAGCATGCCGGCCACCAGGCCGTTAAGCTGCCTGAGGCCGTCAAAAAAGCGGCCCAGAAAAACCACCCCCTGGCCATACCGGTTAAAATAACCCTCCATACGCTGCAGGTGGCGTTCATTCACTTTGAATTTTTCCAGCAGCGGGCGTCCGCCCCAGCGGCCGATGAGATAGCCCACGGTGTTGCCCAACACCGCGGACGTAAAGGCCAGGACCACCACCCAGATAATATTCAAACCACCCTGGGCCGCGGTCAGGGCGGCCGCGATCAGCAGAGTTTGTCCCGGCGCCACCAGGCCAAAGCCTTCCACCATAATGGCCAGAAAAACCGCGGGATAGCCGTAACGGTCCAGAAGGGGTTGGACCCTGGCAATGGCACGCTCCAGGTCTCGGACAATTCTGTCACCTGAGGTTCCTGAAGCCTCTTTCTCAACCTGGGTTGGGCCCGACTCCATGACAGAATGTTGCTGAGCCGCGGCCAGACCCGGGGGAAGGGCCAGGAGCAGAAGCAGGAGACCCGGAATCAGGGCCCGCGGCCCAAGCCTGATAGCCTTCATATCTCAGATACTCCGTGAGGACTGGTTGGGAATACCGCCCTCCTCAGGTCCCAGAGCCTGCCGGTGGACGCGGTAGGTCTTGTAGCGCTGCCCGCCGATGCCCTCGATGTCCCGGCGCATCTCGCGGTTGCCCTCGCCCCCAATTAGGGTCACCGCGGTATATCCGCCAGGGCAGCTTGATAAACCGCCGCAGCTCCCGAACAGACCGGGCAGGCTTGACGGTGATCATCGCGGCGCCCGGGAGACGTCTTCGATGGTGCCGTCGCCGCCCAGCCGGTAGTTTACCCCCCGCCAGCTAACCTGATGACTTCGGAAAGGGAACAGCAGGTAAATGGTCATCAACAGGTCGAACCAAAGGGGCATCACCACGTCCACCGGGAATATCTGATTTTTCGTCACCAGCCGCTGGAGCAGGCCCGCCGCGGTGCGGGCTCCCATGAACCCCAGGCTAAGCCCCAAAAGAGCATAATCCTGTAATATCAGCGCCGCCAGAAGCAGGAGCCAGTACCAGGACAGCAAAAGAGTATAACCCAATCTCTCCAGAGGAATATGCCTGCGGATGCCCACGGCCACCCGCTTGAGGTAGTTGAAGCTTTTGTCTTTTTGCAACCGGTCCACGTGGCACTCGACAAAAGGGCCCACAATGATGCGCAGGTTTTTCCGGTAGAGCAGGTTCCCCAGGAAGGTATCCTCCAGCAGGCTGCCGCCGAACCGCTGCAAGCCGCCCATGTCCTCGATCAGGGCCCGGCGCATGGCAAAGGCCGCGCCGGTGATGCCCACGTTCAGGCCCAGCCAGGCGAACAAGGCCCAGTAAAAGTCCGTCTCACAGTTCTGGAGATAGGTGAAAAACCGGGTCCAGAAATCCCGGCCACCGATATTGAGCTGCCCGCAGGTGGTGACCCCGACGCCCGCGTCCGCCAGCGGCCGGACCATCTTGGCCAGAAAATCGGGCTGCACCCGGGTGTCGCTGTCGCCGAACACGATTATCTCATGCCGCGCGGCCGCCAGCCCGTGCACCAGGTTGGAGATCTTGCCGTTCAAACCGGGAAGGAGGGGATTGACCAGAATTTGGATGGACGCGGCGGCATGTCGGGCCGGCAAAGCCCGGACCACCGGCAGGGCCGGATCGGCCGCCTCCTGAAAGCTGAAGATGTGCTCCACGGGACCCCCGTAATCCTGGGATAACCAGGAATCGAGGTTTTGCTCCAGCTCGAAGTCCAGGTCCTTAATGGGATGGATGACGCTGACCGATCTGGGGGTCCCTCTCTTGGCGGCTGGCAACGGGGTATAGGTCCACCGCACGTGGCCCCACGCGAACACCAGCTGGGCCGCCCAAAAGAGGCCAAAAATTCCCCCGAGGACCAGCGCCAGGTAGAACATGTGATCTTACCTAACAAAGAGGAAAAAATTTGGCAAGCGGGACCGCTCGGCTCCGAGGACTATTTTGGAGAGCCAATCAAGGCGTAGGATGGGCACCGCCCACCATAGTTCTCCGAACAGCGTTCTTGAGCCTGCGGCTTTCTCGAAACCATGAAAAGGCCCGGTGGCACAGGTGTCCTCACCTGTGCGTCTAAAGGGTAAGGCCGTTTAACAAGAACATGGCGGTGGGGCGGGCCTCCGTGCCCGCCGCAACTTCGGGCGGCCAGAGACGGCCGCCCCACCAGAATATGGCCACCTAAAGAACTTTTCCACATAGACCGGGAGCATGGTTTTCGACCCTCAGCCACCCCTACCCCACCGGTGCTAACTCTCCTCCGCCGCAGCCACCCCTATCCCCCGATTGAAGGCCTCCAGCGCCTCCCAGAGTTTTTGCAAGTCCGGATGCAGGTGCCATTCCTCCGGTTTGGTGGCATACTTCTCTCCGTCGTTGATAAACCGGTACATGTGCACTTCGCAGGCCCGGTACTCCTGCTGATCCCTGGTCCAGCGGGTGAAATTGCCCGGAAAAATGCCGGCCAGCTGCCAACCCCGCTGTTTTTTCAAGGTCTCCGCCTGGGTGATGGTATGCCAGGTCTCCAGGAAGGTGGTCAGGTATTCCGCGCCCGAGGCCCGGCTGACCCACTCCATGGTGTCGCCCAGCAGCCCCATGAGCCCCAGCTGTCGGTAGTCGGGGTGGGTGCCGGCAAAGGTCCATTCAATCTGGAGATTGGCGTCGAACTTGGTCATGAGCGAGGCCGCAGCCAGGCGGCCGGTCGCCTTCTCTTGAATCACCAGCATACAGCAGGGCTTGGCCACCGCGTCTTCTTCCCAGGTCTCCGCCAGGGCCATGCGGGCCTGGTATTCCTCCGGAAAAAGCATGAAATTGTGGGGCGAACCGTATATTTCCGGGTAGGACAGGCGCCACAGTTGGGCGGCTGCGTCCACATCCGCCCGCGCCAGGGGCCGCACCACAAAGCGGCCGTCGCGGCTCTCCTGGGGCTCGGGGCGGGCCCAGCGCACCACTTTGTCCCGGATGGCCCGGGTCCGGCAGCTCCGGCCCATTTCCCGAAAAGGCCGATAGGGAGACATGTCCAGATGGCGCATATCCTTAGCTCTCCTGCACTCTGAGGTTGGGGACAACTTATACCGGTTTTCGGTTTTCTGTAAAAAAATATTAATTATCAACTAGTTAAATGGCAAGTTCGGAAGGCGTCCGGATCTTGGGCGTTGCTTCGGCGGGTTAAAATGTGTACCCCAAAAAAACCGCCGCCCCGGCGGTCCCCATGCCGCCGTGGGCCGCGGGGCTCATACCAAGTTGCCGCCGACAAGTAATTTTACTGTAGGGGCACGGCTTGCCGTGCCCAAGGCGCAGGCTGAA
>CAZLRL010000158.1:0-6707 GCA_964561645.1 uncultured Desulfobacterales bacterium | reverse complement strand
AAAACGGAGTTCTAACATTTCAAATGTCCCTCATAATGGGGGCAGGCCAATTTATCTACAGAGATTTTTGGCACCAACCTGCTGGAGCATCTCGCTGGTCACCAGCATGGCGAAAAGCGTGATGAGCAGCCTTTTCCCGAATGTCATGGGGTTCCTCCAAATTCTTGATCGGGTCCGAAGGTAAGTCCAACCTCTTGGGTCTGGTAAATTTATAAGATAACTTGCCATGACAGAAACTTATCGGATTTTCTCAAAAATTGTCTATATGATCCGCTTATCTGCCTATTCAAATTCTCCGTAGCCATCTATCCCGGAACCTCAATTCCCCCATAGCCCTCGTCTTTTTTCTCTGGCCTCTCTTTCATATTTCCGAAACTCGTCCGCGTATCGGAAGGGATATTTCGTGTATGCCATCCCGTACCCTTGGCGGACAATCTCGGCATTGAGAAATGTTCCGTCCTCCAGATACACATATGCCAGAGTCCGTCCATACCTGGAGGATTACCCCGCCATACCTGATTTAGCAGGGTACAGCGGCGCCGAAATCCGGCAAGTGGCAATAGAGGCCGCGTACAACGGCGGCAACCTGGAGGACGCCATTAAATTCGTGATCCCCCTCAGCAAATCGAACAAAGATCAAATTGACGGCTTGCGCAAATGGGCCGCGGGACGGACCATCCCCGCATCTATCCCGACCACCGAGAGCGACGCGAGCATTTTTGACTTCGCCCGCGCCGTCAAATGGGAGAGGTAAAAAATCATGGCTTGCTGGTATCAATCGACGACCGTTTTTGAAGAGTTCACCGACGCGGCAGCCCTGGACAAAGCCCTTGATCGCGTCGGCCGCGAAGCCTTTATTGTCAACGGCTTAACCGTGACCACCTATGACCCCCAGGACATGGACCGGCTGAAACAAGCCTACCAGGTGGAAAAGGTGAAAATGCAGGCCCGGAAAAAAGGATTTTTCGTGACCGAGAAAAAACAGGCCGACGGCAAGATCAAACTCACCGTCAGGAAATAGGGAGGCCCATCTTGAAAGAATTTTCCATTGTAATCGACACCGAGGGAAACACCACCATCAATCTGAAAGGGTACGAGCGGGAAAGCCCGAAACTGGCCGCAGCCTTTGAAGAGGTATTAGGCCAGGTGAAAAAAGTGGACTGGAACCCGAAGCAACATAACCACGTTCACGCCGGCCACGGCCACCGGCACTAAATCTCTTGGTTAGTCCAGGGACGCCCCCGCAGCCCTGGACCTACTAAGGGACTTAGAGCCCCCACACCAAGAGGAACGGAGGTAAAAAAAAAGATGGAAAGGCAACTAGAACAAGAGGCCGTTTTAGTGACCTATTCTTCCAGGCAATGGCCCGGCAGAAAGCAGACCAAGGAAGGAAACAAGGCCATTTCTGAGAAGTTTGGGAATGATGAGAACGCCACCAAAACCACAAAATATCTTATTGATCCCGAAGAACTTTCAAAGACCGCTAAATATTTTAGCGCGGCATATTCTTTCTATCGGGAAATGACCCTACCCTGGCAGGACACCAAAGGCGCAGCCCGCTTTTTGCCAGGGAAAAATTACCCCGCCTTTAAAGAAGGTATAGACGCCCTGATTGACGCGGCGATGAACCGCGCCGAGGAATTTTGCCAGGATTACCCCCGGCTGATTGAGGAATATCGCCCCCGGCTGAGAGGAATTTACAACCCGGCAGACTATCCCACCCCGGACAGAATCCGCGCCGAGTTTGCGATTAACATCACCCCTCAACCCTTGCCCATGAGCCCGGCCAGCTTGACCCTGAAATTTTTGGGAGCGGATGAGTTAAGGAAAATGCGCGAAGACCTGGCCGGACAATGGGAACGCCAGGAAAACAACGCCATGGCGGACCTTTACCGGCGATTGATGGAGCCCGTTAAGGCTATGGCTGACCGTCTGGCAGACCCCGACGCCAAGTTTAAAAATTCTCTGGTCGATAACCTCACCGAGATAGCGGACCTTTTGCCAGACCTCAACTTTAAGGACGATCCCGAACTTGACCGGCTTACCCAGGAAATCAAGAACAAGCTGACCACGATAGACCCCGAAACCTTGAGGATTAACAAAAGGGTAAGAGCCCAGGTTGCAGGAGAGGCCGTCAATATCCTGGAGCAAATCACCGGCGCGGGTGCCAGGTTTATTGACCTCACCCCGGAACCCGGAGAGGAACCGGCCCCGAGCCCGGAATTTAACCCGATCCCGGAGGCAGCCCCGGCAACCCCGGCAGCCCCGAGTTTATTTTAATGATCCCGGAACCGGGCCCGCGGCAACGCGGGCCCCAGGAGGAACAAAGGAAAATGGCCGCAGGAATTATGCCCGGAATTGGTGAGCCCTGGACCTGTGACGGTCCCTGTAATCACCGGGACTGTCAGCAGACCAGGGAACTTGTCAAAACCCCTTGCGAGATATGCGGGAAACCCATAAGGCCCGGAACCCGCTTTTATTTCCTGGAAGGTAATAAGCCCGCTCACGCGGAATGCCTTGAACCTTAATCTTTTTGGGGAGGCAAAGAACCCGGCAGCCCTGGCCCCCTTGCCCCCCTTGAAAGATTAGACCCAGCCCCCGCGGCCCTGGCCCCGCGGCCCTGGCCCCCCGGAGGCCCGGAGAAAGGAGGTTTTGACGCTACGCTGACCCGTCCGGTGTCCAGTAAGAACCGGACAAAAAATCTGATTGGAGGAAAGATCATGTCAGGAAAACTTTTCGCCGTCAACACGGCAACCGCAGAGGCCGAACCCAAACCGGCCGCGCCCTCTTTCGGCGACGCCCTGGCCGCGACCAAGACCGCCCCGAAACCGGCAGCCAAAAAGTCAACCGTGCCCACCCTGGAAACGCCCCCGGAAATCAAAGAGGCCGTGGACCAGTACCAGGACGCCAAGACCAACATGAAACAGGCCGAGGCCACCATGAACGCCGCCGGCGAAATCCTCACCGCGTTCACGCGGGAGGCCATTGACCGCGACGGCTTCGCGGGGAAGTATCACAACAGCTTCGCCCTGATCGGCAACCGCCATCAGGCCAAGGTGATTTTTGCCAACAAGTGGACCATCAACCCCGAGGACGAAAGCGAACTGGCGGCGCTCCTGGGAGAGAACTTCGCGGAACTCATTGACAAGAAATTCACCGTCAAACTGAGGCCGGAAGTTTTCGAGGACAAACAACTCCAGGCCGAACTTATGAGCCTCATCGGGGAACGCTTCGCGGAGTTTTTTGAAACCGAGGCCAAACTGACTGTCCGCGAGGGTTTTGACCGGGACCTTTACCGCGTGGTGAGCCCGGAACAGTTACCCACCTTGCGGACCTGGGCGCGGCAGTATAAGCCCTCTATCCGCTAAAAAAGACAGGGATAGGTGAGGCTGCAACCTCACCTATCCCCCACAAGAGGTTAAAAATGGAACGTGCTACCGCGTTTGATACTGTCACAAGACCGGAGAAAATACAACCTCAAATATCCGCGTTCAAATACTTCTACCCGGAGAGGCCGCGCTTGCTCCACGTTGACCAGCCTCTTTTCCGGCAACTCTCCGACGCCCCCGGCTGGATAGCCGAGCCCAAATACAACGGGACACGCTTGCAGCTTCACCGCCTACCGTCTGGTGACTGGCAGTTTTGGGGGAGGCACGGAGAACCCCTGGCTTACACCCCGAGCCCGGAAGTCAAGGCCGCGCTGTCCAGTCTCCACTTTCTGCAAGGTTACTGGTTATTTGACGGCGAACTGAGGCACGGCAAGACCCGCGGCGTCATGCACCGGCTAGCCCTCTATGATGTCTTTATCGCGTCCGGTAATCTGCTGGTGGGCATACCCTTTGCGGAACGCCGGGGAACCCTGGAAATCCTCTGGCATTACTCCGAACTGTGGGACGGCTTTCACCTGGACCTGGCCCCGCAATACACCGGCAATTTTCTGGAAACTTTTAACTGGCTTACCCAGGAAGAGGAAATGGAGGGACTGGTCTTGAAGAACCTCAACGGACTCCTGGACCTGGGACGCAATCGCGCCAATGAAAGCGGCTGGATGATGAAAGTCAGGAAACCCTCTGGCCGCTGGAGGTTTTAATTATGGCAGCTTCACCCCTGAAAGGCATGAGCTTGAACGAACTGTTGATGGAAATCAACTGTAAGCGCCGCGGCGTCGGTCTGGAGCGCGTGGTTTTGAATACCAGGCCGTCGAGTGACGGCAGGGGAACCACCATTGAAGTGCTGACCGAAACCGGGGTTTTGCTTACCAAATCCACCCACGGCGGCGCGATCAACTGGTTTCTCAAAGGACTGGTCCGAGTGTTGCGACTGGCCCGCGTACGACGGCAGCCACGCCATTATCGGATGGATTAAGGAAAACGTACCCCCTGGACCGCTAAGACCGAGGCAGCAGTTATGCGGTATGTCCTCATAATCTGGCTGGTGTTCGTGGTCATGGTGGGATTTTTGGGAAAGAAAAACAGATAACCGGGGAGGAGGAATCGTGCAGACTGAAAGAAAACTCTTAATCGCGGCCAAGGTTAAGTTTGCTGTTCTTCATGGCATTTGTGAAAAAGCAGGATTGAACGAAGGCATGGAACTGGCAAACTACGGTGCGTCAGAGATTGACAAATGGCTGATAGCCACCGGCGGAGAACGCCATGGAGAACACCATCCTGAAATCAAAATGAGACCGCTCACCGTTGTTGTCTGGATTCACAATGGCATCGTGGACGACATCAGCGCCAACTTCCCTTGTGAAGTCATCAAGATGGAATACGACAAAACCTATGAGCCCTTTGAGGAAAACCCTGAAAGTGCGGTGAAGTGGAAAGGGGACAATTTCTCCTTTTCGATATGGGATCTCGACGGGGATGAACATGAAGTAATTAACGAACTCCGGCAGGGGCACTATGACGTTTTTCGCAGGTTTAATCATCGGGCTCTTTTTTGGGGTTTTCATCATGTGTCTGCTCATTATGGCCAGCGAATCCCCCAGGATTAACCCTTGACCGAGGGAAGATCGGCTCTCCTGGAGGCTCTCAGGAGGCCGATTTTCCCTCACCTGGAGGTAAAATTGTGGCAAAATACCCTTACCCCTGTTGTCGGTGCGGATTTTGCTGCATCGCGGAAACGTGCCCGGAAGGACAAGCAGCGTAACCCATTTAGCGCGCCTAGGCCGCGGCTAGGCCGTAAACCACCCGTAAAAATGCGCTAGCGGTTTTTCCTGGCGCCTAGGCGCTTTGATTGGTATTACCCCCCCTAGCCGCGCCTTCGGAGAACGGCCATGAAAGGAAACGGCAGGAAGGCCCCCCGGAAAATCCCGGAAGTTTTGGACTCGGAGGAACAGGCCCGGATGCTGAGGGAGTTGGAACGCTCCGACTCCCTCACCACCCTGCGCAACCTGGCTCTCATCCGGTTATTACTCAATGCCGGATTGCGAGCTCGCGAGGCCCGGGAGTTAAAGATTAAGAACGTGGATTTTAAATCCGGCCAGATCAAGGTGCGGGGAAAGGGTAAGAAAGAGCGGATCGTCTGGATAAGCCAGGACGACTTATCCCTGCTCCGGGCTTGGCTGGACCGCCGGCCGTCCGGTAACCGCGAGACGTCCAGTGACCTGCTGTTCACTTCCCTCGACGGGCGCCGTCCGGTAAATGACCGCTGGCTGAGGAGGATGGTCAAACGGGTGGCCGAGCAAGCCGGAATCCTGAAAGACATTCACCCCCACAGCTTGCGCCACAGCTTCGCCACGGATCTTCTCCGGGCCAGCAAAAACCTTCGCCTGGTTCAAAAGGCCTTGGGACACAGTAGCATTGAAACCACTACGATTTATGCTCATATTGTTGATGATGAGCTAGAATCTGCCATGAAGGAACTGCGAAATGACAGCCAAAGAATTTAAACGCAGAAGAAAAAAGCTCTTCCCGGTGCAGAGGGACGCGGCCCGGGCCTTCGGCGTCAGCCCCGCGTCCATCTGCACCTGGGAGAGCGGGGAAACCCCGGTGCCCAAATACGCGGTCATTATTTTAGAATTGCTGGAGAAGAACCGGCGCCAGGCAGGTGAGCAGTAAGACGGTAAGGGGGAGGGAAAAATGAACGAATTGCAGATATTGAACCGATCTCGCAAAATTTTTACATCTCCAAGGGCTTTGATAAAGGGCAGAACTCTTGGCTTCCAGCCATCATTCTGACGAAGGTTTCACTGTTTCGAAGTTACCAGACGGGCAGAAATTGCAGAGTTTGCCTTACTCCTGGCTTGTCGACCCTTTGAACAATGTGGGTGACAGGGTTTCTCATCATGCCTAACGTTATTATATGCAAATGGTTTCACCCTTTTCCCTGGATAGCCACTATCGAAAGTTGCAGACCTGCCCTTTGAAGCCAACCTATTAACCTTGAAAAAAAGTGGCTTGCCATAAGTCCGGGAAAAATTGCTTTTTGGGAGACATCTGTGCTATTTTTGCGTTCACAGAAAATTTGGCTCTAAAAGTGTACCTTAACCGGTTTTCTGGACACAAGTTTTTCTTAACCTCACCCGAGCGAGTGAAGCTTGGGCGAGCCATTGGGACTTGGCCTGCCGGGGGCGTTTGAAGCCGTTCTTTTCCACCAGCCACTCGCGAGATTGAGATTTTATCCATTTTACCTCTGCAAAGAAGCTGAGAAATAAAATTATCCGAGCATAACTCTTATAACAAGGAACCGAAACCAGTATGCCA
>CAZLRL010000157.1:0-6726 GCA_964561645.1 uncultured Desulfobacterales bacterium | reverse complement strand
CGAAGAGGATGTCCTGGATGTCGGTGGAAATCATGGAGCCGCCCCAGCCGTCGGACAGGGCCGTCCTGGTGCACTGCTTGATGATGTTCTTGTATTCCTGGTCCACCCCCATGTGGGTGCGGTGCATGAGCTCTACGATCTCGATGTCGCAGCCCCGGGGAATGACTCCCAGATTGCGCCAGATCTCCTGGCGCTTCTTGGGAGCCCGCTGGATGTAGGTGAGCTCGCCGGTCTGCTGCCCGAACTCCAAGAGAATTTTGTCGGCCAGCTCCTGGGCGATGGCGTCTTTGCTCCGGGGCTTGGCGTCCTCGCCTTCCCCCTCGGTGATGGGAATGCCGTAGTCCCGGGCCACCTGCTTGAGCTTGACCACGTCCTTGAGCTCATAGCCCTGGGCCTTGCCGTGGGCCACTTCCTTGAACAACAGGGCCGTGCCCCGGGAGTGGTCGTTGTGGGCCGCGGCCCCGGAGGCCACCATGCGGGCGAAATTCCGGGCGCTGATGGTCTGGGCGGTGGCGCCGCACAGCCCCACGGCCTGGGGTTTTTGCTCCTCGCCTTCCTTGGCCTTCTTGGGCTTGGGCACCCGGCAGGGCCCCTGGGAGCAGATCCGGCAGCAGGCCCCCTCTGACCCGATGGGACAGGGCTTCATTTTGTCGGCGCGGTCCCAGATGGTCTCAATGCCCTCGGCCTCGGCCTTCTTGAGCATCTCCTGCGCCGCCGCGTCTACCGACCGTTTTTCCACGTCAGCCATTAATTTTTCCCTCCAGTTTCTTACGGTTAGAGGTGACCTTCATGGCCCCTCTCGCTCCGAGCCCCGTCGTTTTCCATAAGGTGTTGCCAGAGATGTCGGGACCCGCTTGGTTAGGGTATTCGGGATTTTTGGTTACTTCAGTTCCTGAATGAGTTCTCTGGTAAGTTTCGCCGCCTCGGGATGCCGCATAACCAGAAGGTCAGCTCCGGCCAGCAGCAAGCTCACCGCAGTGATGGCTTCCATGAGAATACCGCGGGTCTCCTGGTCGCCAAGTTCGGGCGCTTGCTCGTTGGACAGTTTGCATTCCTTAACCTTCCAGACTTCCTGGCCCAGGTAACTGAGGATGGGAAGTTGCAACTTTTCGTCTTCCTGCGTCAGGGCCGCCATGCGGTCCCGTTCCATGACCGAATAAGTATACTCCATGCCGTATCCCAGACCGCCGGTGGTGGGGTCCACCAGAATCTGGGTGTCCTTGACGCCCAACTGCCCCAGCAGGATATTCAATTGCTTGGCCAGGTTGACATCGATGGGGCTGTTGGCTGAAACGGAGTGGTTGTATCCCAGGGCCGCGGCGCCGATCTTCTTGTAATTTTTATCCTGCACCGGGCCGATGACCAGGCTCATGCCGTCGCAGGCCTCCGCCACCACAGGGAGCACCTCCGCGTCCTTTTCCACGCTGCCGGTGCCATAAACGATAACGGGCACGTTTACGGCCGAGGCCACTTTTTTGGCGGTCTCCGCGGCCGACCCCGGGGAAGCATTGTCCCCGTTGGGGTCAGTGCTCGCCAGAACCAGAGCAATGGCCGCGGCGCCGTAATCATTGACGCACTTTTGGGCCCAGGCCGCCGGGTCGCCCAACACATCCTTGAAAGGCTTTTTGCAGGGTTCAGCCCAATCATCGCCCGGGTCTTTGTCCCAGACCTCCATGGCGATGCGGGGTAGATGCGGCATGGCCCCTTCAAAAAGATAAAAGGGGTAAGACGTCTCACCCCCTAAAGTTATGGCCTTGTCGCCTTTGCCGATAGTTACCTCTTTGATGGCCCCAGAATACGGTTGCTTGGGAATTTCAAAAGACAAGACGGGTCCCTCCTTATTTAAAGAAATGGCGCTCTTTTTACCAAACAGAAGTGTAGATATTGTGAAAATAATAATTTATTCATCAACCTGTCAAGCAAAAAATCACCGGGCCCCGGCGCCAACTTTTGAACTTATGGCAACAATTTGGCTAACAGGTCATAAGCCGCTTGCAGCGCCACAGAATCCTGAGGAAGGGTGTAGGTGGGACGGCCCTCCCGGTCGTATTCCGCCACCAGCGGGTCCTGAGGGATGAGACCGGCCAACTCCAGCCCCTGAGCGTCGATTTCTGCTTGTGACCGTTCGCTCAAACCATTTTCCAGGCGGTTGACCACCAGCGCCGCCCGGCCCACCCCAAGTTTCAGCTGCCGGGCCAGATCCTGGAGGCGACGGGCCGCCTGGATGCCGCGCCAGGAGGGATCCGAGACCAGCAGCAGCAGATCCACGTTCTTGGTGGTCAGACGGCTCATGTGCTCCATGCCGGCTTCGTTATCCATCAGAATATACGGATAATTCTTGCCCAGGACTTCCATATAGTGGGCCACCAGGTTGTTGGCGGCACAGTAACAGCCCGGACCCTCGGGCTGTCCCATGCTGATGAGATCAAAGCCATCGGCCTCCACCAGGCACTGGTTGATGCGCATTTCGATGAGCTGATCCTTGGTCATGCCCACCATGTCGGCGCCCTTTTTCATTTCTTCCCGGGCCTCGCCCACGGTGTGATGCAATTCCACCCCCAGGACCTCATTCAGATTGGCGTTGGCGTCCGCGTCCACCAGCAGGACCGGCGTCTTGCCGTGTTCCACCAGATAACGCAGCGTGAGCGCGGCCAGCGTGGTTTTGCCGGTGCCCCCTTTGCCTGCCATGGCGATGAGAAAACTCAAGGTTGTTCCTCCTTATTTCTACCTGCGGTAGCAAATCTTCACATGTGCTGATGGAATCATTCTGAACCCAGAGAAGAAGCCTGCCTTTTCAAGAGGTTGTGATCCGTACTTCCTTCGGGATGACAAATCAGGTGTGCAAGAGCTTGAAGGACCCAGGTCAGCAGTTCCGCCTGCCTTCATGGCAGCCTCAATGCCGCGGCCGGCGGCAAATTTTGGCTAGTTCATTGTAATATTATTCACAAGAGACGTCAATATTTTGAATCAGGACTCAAAGAAGGCAGGAACTACGCGGGGACCCCGGCCTGGAAGGCAGCCCCCGGCCGCGGCTTCAAGGATCATTTCATAAGGGATTCGTCTGTCACCCTGAGCCTAGCGAAGGGCCTGGGTTTTTGGAATCAGTGGATGCTGCGCGGCGCTCAGCATGACCTGGAGCGCCGGAGGGGGTTTTGAAAAGGCGTTTATGAAGTCTCTACCTCAAGGGCACAATTCCTCCTCCTTCTCCCGACCTCTCGAGCCAGGAGGCATCAGCGAATACTACCGGTGGCCGCGGCCGCGGTGGGGTATAAGCCGGCCGCGACCAATCCAGCCCCTTCGATCCCCACCAACCCCCGGTGGGCCGACAAAAGGCTTGCATTTCAAGGCTCTCCCCGGTAAAAAAAAGGGGCCAGCCTTACTTCCAAAGGTTGTATTCTGGGGGATCGTCCAACGGCAGGACTGCGGACTTTGGCTCCGCCAATGGAGGTTCGAATCCTCCTCCCCCAGCCACTTTTTCCCAGTCGCTACCCCCCCCTTATCTGAACTGTTCGAGGTTTAAGGCTCAAATCCCAAAGCCCACCGGCGCGCCGGAAACGATCTGCCCGCCCAAAGTTCGGGGAGACCGCAATTTACGCCCTTCAATACTGTATGGGCAATTATTCCACCCCCCAGCCGTCCCCCATCCAGGGGAGGAGGTCAAGGATTTTGATAATCAGTCAGATTAACTTGGAAATCCCCTGAATTCTGCCCTCAGAAAAGACAAAAATGCCTCGGTTGGAAATTGGTCACATCTGCCAAGCAAAAAAGGTAAAATCGACGCCTTCGTCTTACCTGTGCTGGCCGCGACTGGAGCCTCCCGGCTACACTTTATCCGGCCCTGATTTGGTGAAGGTGATGCATACCTTACCGACCCTTACTGAACCGAGATCGCTTCACACGATAGTCCACCTCCTGAAAGGTTGGGGAAACATTGTTTTTTGCCGACTTCTGTGACATTGTTCTTCCCACCAGGTGTTGCAGCCAAGTGTTGGGGTTCAATATTGCAAATAGCACAAACCATACCAACACAGTTTTTTACGGTCCGAAACCAAGAGATGGGTTTTTAACCACCTAATATTATTAGAAAATAATTCACTTTTATTCTAAACAGCCAAAGATTAATCCTGGCTTACAGATGCATCGGCCCCCCGGGCCCAGGACAAAGTCTGGGTATTAGGGGAAAGCTTGGGCATATTGCCTTTAGAAGTTCGGCATCTTCATGGAGGTGGGCATGCTGGTCATCTTGAGTGACATCCATCTGACGGACGGCACCTCGGGCACCACCATCGAACCCCGGGCCTTTCAGAAGTTCGGCAACATTCTCAGCGATATCATCGGGGACCCCCAGCAGGCCCAGATCAAAGAAATCGAGATCGTTTTGCTGGGCGACATCTTTGACGTCATCCGCTCCAGTCTCTGGCTCCGCCAGGAAAACCACCACCCCACCCGCCCCATCCGCCCCTGGTCCAACCCCGGCGACCGGGACACCGCGGGCTGGGACGTGCGCACCTACACGGAAACCATTGTCCAGGCCCTGCTCAATCATCCCAACAACATCCAGGCCAGGGATTATTTGCGGCAATATCAGCAAGACTGGGCCGACCAGGGCGTCAAGGTGGATTTTACCTATCTGATGGGCAATCACGACTGGCTCCTCAACCGCTACGATACCACCAGGCTGGCCGTGGCCGATTTTCTGGGGCTGCCGCATCCTGAGTGGTATGCCGACCATCCCTTCCCCGAAATCAGGCTCTTTGAGAAATACAAGGTCCTGGCCCGCCACGGCGACTACTACGACCGGTTCAACCACGAGGGGGACCGGAACTCCTCTTCTTTGGGGGATGCCATCGTCATCGATCTGGTGAACCGCTTCCCCGAGGAAGTCCGCCATCGCCTGGGTCTGAGCGAGGAAGACCGGCTTTATCAGGCCTTAAAAGAGATCGACAATGTCAGGCCCATTTTGAATGTGCCCGCCTGGGTTCAGGGGGTCTGCAATTACCATCCCTGGGTGGAAGACGACCTCCGCCGGATTTGGAATGACACGGTGGATAGTTTTTTGGGCCTGGAATTTGTGCGACAGCATGACAAGTGGGGCCCTGATTTTATGGACTTTTTGCAGATGGCCCTGCATCTGAGCTCCAGTTTTTCCTTTGCCCGACTCCAGCGGATTCTGAGCAGCTGGGTGGTCCAGGGGTTTTATCAAAACCTGGATGATTACCGCCGCTTCGCCTACGATGAATGGGCGTTGAAGAGAAACGAGGCCCGCTACGTGGTCTATGGCCACACCCACAAGGCGGAGCAGGTTCCCCTGGACGTCATCGCCCTGCCCGCGCCCCTGGAAGGCTCCCTGGAAAAAGTTTATTTTAACTCGGGCACCTGGCGGAAGGTCTTCGTGCAAACCGCGTTTGATACGGATAATTGCGAATTTATCGGCTGGCACGTGATGACCTTTCTCATCTTCTATCTGCCGGAGGAGCGTGATCCGGGCCGGCATTACGAGACCTGGTCGGCCTCCCTGGGCTACGGTCGCTGAGCCCCGGACTTCTTCCCTCCTCAGGAGCAGCCGTCGATCAAGCGGGCTTCCAGCCCGTGGGAAATCTCTTTTCCAAATTTTCTTGGCCGCCCTCTTACCCCAGGCCCGGAGCACACCCCCCCCGATGATCTGCTGAGGTCTGCTTGCAATTCCACCCCAAGAGCGGTAATCTGGCCTTCAACTTTGCGGGTCCGGGGGCGTCCGGGCTCACGAAACCGGAAGACAAGGAACAAGTCTCATGGAAGCCAAGCAAGTTCTCATTATCGGCGGCGGGGTGCTGGGGCCGAAAGTGGCCTGCCGGCTGAAACGGCTGCGGCCCCACTGGGAGGTCACCCTGGTGGACCAGCAAGAGGAAATCGCGTCTTCCACCTGCGGCATCCCCCATTATCTCGCCGGGGACGTAGCCGAGTTGGAGGGGTTGAAGACCGCCAGTTTCCACATGCTGCGAACCCCGGAGTTTTTTGAAAATGCCAAGGAAGTCAGCATCAAAAACCGGACCCAGGCCCTGTCCATAGATCGCCGGGCTCAAAGGGTCCGGGTTCGGGACCTGGCCAGCGGCAGGGAGGAGGATTTATCTTACGATAAGCTGGTGCTGGCCACCGGTCGCCGGCCCCAGGCCCTGGAGGTTCCCGGGGCCCATCTTCCCGGGGTCACCGGTGTGGTCACCCTGGAGCAGGCCCGGGCGGTCAAAGAGGGGATTTCCCGGGGCGAGATCGGCCGGGCGGTCGTCGTCGGGGCCACCCCCGCGGGTTGTGAACTGGCCGCCGCGGTCAGCGATCTGTGGGGCGTGGAGACCGTGCTGCTGGAGCCGGGCTCCCAGGTCTTGCCCGAGCGTTTGGATGCACCCCTGGCCATGATGGTGCACCAGCACCTGCAGGAAAAAGGCGTGGCGGTCTTCCTGGAGGACGCGGTCCAAGAAATCCGCCCCGGCTCGGGCGACCAGGCTTTGGAGGTGGTCACCAGCCACCGCCGCCTGCCCGCGGACCTGGTGCTCGTGTGTTTGGGGGCCGAGCCCAACAGCGACCTGGCCGTTCAGGCGGGACTTACGGTTTCTCCGCAGGGCGGCATCGTGGTCAACCAGCGGCTGCAAACTTCCGATCCCCAGATCTATGCCGGCGGCGGCTGTGTTTTGAACCTCCAGCTCATCACCGGCAAACCCGCCTATTTCCCGGAGCCTTCCCTGGCCCACCGGC
>CAZLRL010000156.1:5127-6742 GCA_964561645.1 uncultured Desulfobacterales bacterium | reverse complement strand
TATAGACGATGATGCCAAAACCCAGGGTGGCCATGGCCAGATAATAGCCTCGCAGTTTCAGGGCCGGAACGCCCACCAGAAAGGCGGCGGCGCCCGCCACCACCAGGCCCGCGGGCAGGGCCAGCCAGGGATTGACGCCGTAGGTGGCGGTGAGGATACCCGAGGTGTAGGCTCCCAGGCCGAAAAACGCCGCGTGCCCCAGGGAGATCTGACCGGCGTAGCCCAGGAGGAGATTCAAGCCCACCACCAGGAGGGCATGGATGCCGATGATGTTGAGCAGGGTGAAGTAATAATCGTTGGCCACCGCCAGGCGCACCGCGATCACCCCCACGGCGAAGAGAAGCCAGGGGTTGGCGAGCCCGCGGCGGCTCACCGGCGGCTCCCCACCAGGCCCTGGGGCCGCAGGAACAGGACGACCAGAAGGATGAGAAAGGCCACCGCGTCCCGGTAGCCCGAGGAGATGAGGCCGCTGGCCAAAGCTTCGGCCACCCCGATGACCAGGCCCCCCAGGACCCCGCCCAGGATGCTGCCCAGCCCGCCCAAAATGGCGGCGGAAAAGCCCTTGAGGCCCAACATGGCCCCCATGTCATAGACCCCCAGGGTCAGGGGCGCCACCAGGATGCCCCCCGCGGCCCCCAGCGCCGCGGACAGGCCGAAAGACAGCTGCACCATGCGCCCCACGGGGATGCCCACCAGCCGCGAGGCCTGGCGGTTGTAGGAGCAGGCCCGCATGGCCTTGCCCACCAGGGTGAAGCGAAAGAAGGCCTCCAGCAGCAGGACCAGCAAAGCCCCCAGGCCCACCACCCAGAGGTTCTGGGGCAGCAGGGTGGCGGAAAAGAAATGCAGGGGTTCGCTGCCGGTGAAGGGCGGCAGGGAATAGGCTTCTTTGCCCCAGATCATCATGGCCAGCCCCCGGAAAAAAACCGCGCCGCCTATGGTGATGATGATAAGGACCAGGGGGGATTGGTCCCGGACGGGGCGCAGGGCCAGGCGTTCGAACAGCAGGCCCACCAGGGTCACCACCGTCACCCCGCCCAGGAAAGCCAGCGGCAGGGAAGGGAAAACGTGGTAAAAGCTGATGGCGCACAGGGCCCCCAGCATGACCATCTCCCCCTGGGCGAAATTAATGACGGTGGTGGCGTTATAGATGATGCCGAAGCCCAGCGCGATGAGCGCGTAGATGGCGCCGTTGGTCAGGCCGGAGATAAGATACTGGAGCAGAGGACCCAGGGTTTCCAAGGTAGTGGTCAGCGATTAAAAAGGATGGAGATGTCCAGTCAAATGGCGCCGCCGGGGGCGGCGGCGCTGCACGTCCATGGTTTATGGGTGAGCCGCAGGCTCACGTAAAAGGGCTTGATTCTTCAAGCCTGTGGGCGCAAGAAATTGGCTCCCCTATACAGCTTGGGGGAAAATTTCGGAAAAGAGGCCGGGAGCCGCAACGCCCGGCGCCCTTTTCCGAGATAATAATATTTTCGGTGTCTTAATCCGCGATCAGTTTGAAATCCCCACCTTCGATCTTCACCATGACAAAGGCCTCAGGGGTCAGACCGTTGTGGTCATCGGGGCTCATATTGAAAACACCGCTCACACCCACGTAATTTTTGGTGTTCTCGAT
>CAZLRL010000156.1:0-5117 GCA_964561645.1 uncultured Desulfobacterales bacterium | reverse complement strand
GATAGCGTCCCGGACCTTGGCCTTGTCCGCGCCCGCTTTTTCCACAGCCATTTTCAGCATATTAAAGGCATCGTAGGCATAGCCGCCGAAGCTGGAAGCCGGGGCCTTATACTTCTTCTGGTACATGTCGTCATAGGCCTGGCAGACCTTTTTCTGGGGGTCGGAGTCCGGCAGCTGCTTATAAATCGCCAGTTTGCCCGCGGGCAGAATGATCCCGTCCGCGGCATCGCCGGCCAGTTGGATGAATTTTTTGGACGCGGCGCCGTGGCTTTGGATCAGGGGAATGGCGAAACCGAGCTGCTTCATGTTTTTGGCCACCAAGGCCGGAGCCGGCCCGGTGCCCCAGCAGATGACCGCCTGGGCGTCGGTTTCCCGGAGCTTGGTGAGTTGCGGGGTCATGTCGGTGTCTTTTTCCCCGAAGACCTCGTTGCCCACGATTTCCAGGCCGAACTTGGGAGCCTGCTCTTCCAGCTGTTGTTTGCCGGAGACGCCGAAGCCGGTGGACACGGTAATGATGGCCACCTTTTTCAGCCCCTGTTTTTGCAGGTACTGGAAGATCCGGGCCACTGCCATCTGGTCGGTCTGCGCGGTTTTGAACACCCAGACCCGTTCCTTGGCAGGAGCAACAATGCCTACCCCGGCGGCGCAGGAGATCAAGGGCAGCTTGGCTTTCTGGGTGACCTCCAGGACCGTCATGGAGGTGTGGGTGAGGCTGGGCCCGATGATGGCCAGAGCTTTGTCTTTGGTGACCAACTTTTCAGCGTGCAGCCGGGCCTTGGTAACATTGGCCTCGGAGTCATAGATCACAGCTTTAACGGGCCGGCCTTTGATGCCGCCCTTGGCGTTGATGTCAGCCACCATCATCTGGAGGGTATTGCGCTCCGGCTCACCCAGATAGGAAGCGGGCCCGGAGATGGAAAAAATGCCGCCTACTACGATAGGGGCCTGTTTTTCCGTGCCACAGCCGCTCAGAAGGAGAGATAATCCTACAATGAGCGCCAACAAGTTTCCCACAATTGTCCTGCCTTTCATAACTAGCCTCCCGGATTCAGAAAATTACAGTTGATAAACTTCTTCCCCTTTGTAAATGTGAATGCCTTCTTTCTGTAACAGATTGATGGCCTCGTCCAGGTTGTCAAAGCGGAAAATAATCACCGCGTTCTTGCCGCTGTGCTGGACAAAGGCATACATGTACTCCACGTTGATGCCGGCCTGGGCCAGGATGGCCAGCACCAGAGCCAGCCCGCCGGGGCGATCCGGCACTTCGATGGCCACCACCTCGGTTTTGCCCACGGTGAAGCCTTTGGATTTCAGGACTTCCCGGGCCACGTCGTACTTATCCACAATCAAACGAAGGATGCCGAAATCGGTGGTGTCGGCCAAAGACAAAGCCCGGATGTTGACCCCGGACTCCCCCAAAATTCGGGTAACTTCGGCCAACCGCCCGGCCTTGTTTTCCAGAAATACCGAAATCTGCTCGACTTTCATGGCCTACCTTCCTGGTGCTGGCGCTTATCAATGACCCTCTGAGCCTTGCCCTCGCTCCGGGGGATGGTCCGGGGCTCCACGAGCCGCACCTTCACCGAGACAGTGAGGTAATCCTTGATGCGACTTTCAATGGTTTTGGTCAGTTTTTGGAGTTCCTTGACTTCGTCGGAAAAAACCTTTTCGTCCACCTCCACCGCCACCTCGAGGGTGTCCAGATGTCCCTCCCGATCCACGATGAGCTGGTAATGGGGCGCCACCCCGGGGATCTCCACCAGCACCGACTCGATCTGGGAGGGGAAGACGTTGACTCCCCGGATAATGAGCATGTCGTCGCTGCGGCCCTTGATGCGGCTCATGCGGACCATGGTGCGCCCACAGCGGCAGGGGATATAATCGAGGTCGGTGACGTCCCGGGTGCGGTAGCGGATGAGGGGGAAGGCCTCTTTGGTCAAGGTGGTGAAAACCAGTTCCCCGGTTTCGCCGGGGGGCAGCCGCTTCAGGGTGACCGGGTCGATGATTTCCGGGAGAAAATGGTCCTCAAAGAGATGGAGACCCTTTTTGGCTTCCAGGCACTCCACGCCCACGCCGGGGCCCAGGACCTCGGAAAGGCCGTAAATATCCAGGGCGTCCAGGTGCAGTCGGGCCTCAATTTCCTGGCGCATACCTTCGCTCCAGGGCTCGGCCCCGAAAAAGCCCACCCGGAGCTGGGTGTCTTTGAAGTCCACCCCCGTTTCCCGGCCCACTTCCGCCAGGTAAAGGGCAAAGGAAGGGGTGCAGCAGATGACGTTGGGGGCAAAGTCCTGAATAAGCTGAATCTGGCGGCGGGTCTGGCCTCCGGAGACTGGGATCACCGCGGCCCCCAGACGCTCCACGCCGTAATGAAAGCCCAGGCCGCCGGTGAACAGCCCGTAGCCGTATGCCACGTGAACAATATCCCCCCGGTGCACGCCGCCCGCGGCCAGGACCCGGGCGATGAGTTCACCCCAGGTTTCCACATCCCGGGCGGTGTAGCCCACGGGGGTTGACTTGCCGGTGGTGCCGGAAGAGGCATGGATGCGCACCACCTGATCCATGGGCACCGCGAACATGCCGAAGGGGTAATTGTCCCTTATATCCTGTTTGGTGGTAAAGGGCAGATGTTCCAGGTCCGCCAAAGTGCGCAGGTGTTCGGGTTTGAACCCCGCCTGGTCCAGGTGCCGGCGGTAGAAAGGCACCAGATGGTAAACCCGTTCCACCAGGGCCTGGAGCCGACGGAGCTGCAGGGCCTCGAGGTCTTCACGGGGCAGGGTTTCAGTGTAGTAATCTCGGATCATGGAAAAAACGACTCCGTCACGGATAATAATTCGTGAAGATTATCACGGATGCGCGGCTGGGGTCAACGAGATTGTTGTTTTTCAGGAACTTATCGCCCAGGAGAGGAAAGGGGCGGGTGGATATAGGAGTGCGGCAGGCCTTTGACCGGGCTGTTAGTGGGGCTCAGTTTTGTTATCCTGGTCGGAACAACCCTCAGGACAAGGGGGACAGGCCCGGGACCGCCGGCTGGTCGGCCGGAGGGTCCCAGTCCGGCTGCAAAAACCGGGGCGCCACCCGATAGCGCACCGCGCTGGATTGCCCCTGGTTGTGCACCAGAAGACCGGCCTGCAGGAGTTTGTGGGCATATTCCCAGGCCGTTTTGCGGTCCACGTCGAAATACTCCTCGAAGTCCTGGAGGCGAAACCATTCCCCCCGGGTGCTTTCCAGGAAGCGGCGCAATTTTTCCCGGTCGAACTTGCGGTGCCGCCGTTTGGGCAAAAGGCCCGGGGTCCCCTCCAGGCACTCGCTGAACAAGTCCTCCCGCAAGGGGCAGCCACCGGTAGAGGGGACAACCCGCGTTAGAGCCGGCGACGAGTGGCCGGAAAGGCCGGTGTTGGCCAGCACGGGGTACAAGACCTCAAACCAGCGGTCCAGCCCCTGGGCCAGGCTCTGGAAGGTGGCCAGGGAGATGCGGCCCGCCAGTTGGGAGGCCAGAATGCTCCGGAAACAAGCCTTATGCTGAAGGCGACGGAAGCCCGGTTCTTCCACCCGGCGGGGATTTTCCAGGATGACCTCCAACATCAACCCCAGCACCAAAGCCCGGTTGAGAGAATCAAGTTCAGGTTCCTGGGAGCAAGGCTGGCTGGCAAGCCAATCCCAGACGCCCCCCGCCTGAATATTCAAACTCTGGTCATCTTCGGACCTGACCTTGGCGGCCTCGGATTGATTAGGACCATGCATCATCAGGTAATCTCCTAGGTAAATACCTTAATTTGTGGTCAGGATTGTCCTGAGAAAGCTCAGGGTTTGCCAGTTCACTTAATTTTTTTGACACAATTAGTCAGAGCCTTTTGAACCTTGGTTTGATTTATATTTTTATTTCAACTAGTTGCAAACTAGTTGCCAATTGGAGTAAAATAGCTATGTAGCTAATATCATTAAGTAAATATACAAGCCAGCCCTTGGCCGGGGCTGTCCCTGTCCCGTGACCTGTCACGGGACAGGGCTGGTTTTGGTCCCAGCAGGAAGGGGGATTTTTAGGGGTGTTGGGGGATTAAAATGGTTTTTGCCGTGATCAACCATGCCGCGCATGGGTTGGAGCTCTTCCGAATCAAGGCCAAGTCTGGTGGCACAAGTGTCCTCACCTGGGCGTGGTCGGGTTTGGACGGACTATCCACCAACTGAACAGTAACTTTTCAGAGAAGTTCCTCATGTGCCTGCGGCTCGCCCACACATGATGAAAGGGTTCGTAGGGCGTGCGTCTCGCCCGCCATTTGGTCACGGTTTGGTGCGTAAGACGCACCCTACAGCTTATAATTTTTCGGAACGGCGGTTTGCAGGTTCAGCTGGACTTAATTCCTGATGTTAGATTCTATGGTGGCATGGGTTTCAAACCTGTAATGGCGCAGGTTAAAGCCTGCGGCTACATGCAGATTTGCTATATTCCGGGCATAGAATCAAGGTTTAATCATTCCGCGCATCACTGTTCCAGGGCCGCGATGATGGCCCGCAGGAAGGCCGGCAGGTCATCGGGCTGGCGGGAAGTGATGAGGTTGCCGTCCACGGACACCTCCACATCCACGAACGTGGCGCCGGCGTGCTCCAGGTCGTCCTTGATGGCAAAAAACGCGGTCACGGTGCGGCCCTGTAAGATCTTGGCCGAGGCCAGCATCCAGCCGCCGTGGCAGATGGCGGCCACCACTCTGTCGGACTGGACTGCGTCCCGCACCAGGTTCACCATGTCGGGATAGCGTCGCATGATATCCGGGGCATAGCCGCCGGGGATGACCACCGCGTCGAAGTCGGCCGCGGACACCTCCGACGCGGCTTGGTCCACGTCGATGGGGTAGCCGAATTTGCCGGTGTATTTCGGGGCGCTGCCGCTCCCCACCACCACGACTTCAGCGCCTTCCTCCTTGAGGCGATAGAACGGATACCAGACTTCCTGGTCTTGGTAGAGATCTTCCACCAGCAGAGCCACCCGTTTGCCTTTTAGTCTCATGGGGTCCTCCTTGTTTGCTTGGTTTCTTTTCTGAAGCGATCAACTCCGGACAAGTGAAACGAAGGGAAATGTAGGGTGGGCACCGCCCACCGATTCCAAACTGCCTGATAGAACC
>CAZLRL010000155.1:0-6774 GCA_964561645.1 uncultured Desulfobacterales bacterium | reverse complement strand
CCACCATGACCGGAGCTTCGGCCATCCAGCTCTGGTGCAGGCAGTCCCGGGCCACCGCAGCCCGGAGGTCCCCCTTCTGGGAGAGCTCCAGGGTGTGGGCCGCGGGGCGGTAGTGGTACAAACCGGGCGTCAACCCCTTGACACTGCGCTCGCCCACCACCAAATACAATTCCAGGGGGTAGGTGGCCCCCGCGGAGGGCGCAGTGCGCAGCCCCCGGGGGTCGCTGAGGCCATCCGTGCCCCAGAGAAGCTGGGACACCTGGGCCAGGTCCAACCCCCGCCGGGCGAACTGGCGCACCGTGCGCCGTTTGCCCAGGGCCTCCTCCACCGACATTTGGCCTTGGGAAGCAGGCTTCGGCAGCTTGAGGGGCTCGGACCCCTGCACCGCGGCCGCGGCAAACACTAAATTCACCATAATCATGAGGCATCTCCAAAACGGTTTCATGTGACGCCGTCCTTGTGGATTTTGGGCCCGGGCCAGGTAAATTTGCTTATTTTTAACTCTCTCTAAAAAATAGATTAGAGAATTTTAATATCAAGGCGCCTTGCTTCCCAAACCCTCTCATCCCCTCCTCGTAGGTGCGCCATTCACGGCGCCGCAAGAGGGCTTGATGAATCAAGCCCTACCGGGTGGATCATCCTGGCAATCGGGACTTTGGCACGGTAGGACGGGCTTCCAGCCCGTCCGCACATGAGCATGATGTCCTTGACAAC
Source organism: uncultured Desulfobacterales bacterium (assembly GCA_964561645.1). Taxonomy (GTDB): domain Bacteria; phylum Desulfobacterota; class Desulfobaccia; order Desulfobaccales; family 0-14-0-80-60-11; genus JBGSLA01. Next base: position 6,060 of record CAZLRL010000155.1, on the reverse strand, counting down.
GGCAGGAGAAGTACAAGCAGGCTTTTATCCTTGAGGGGCCGCGGCGGATTTAGCTAGAAGCCATTTCAAAACCCCAGCATGCGCTCTCTGTCATTCTGAGCGAAGCGAAGAATCTAGTGATTTTAGATACCTAGACCCTTCGCGGCGCTCAGGGTGACAGGATTAATCAGTTTTGAAATGACTTGTAGCAAAAAAATTTTTGCCAGGGTTGCTGAGATGTATCTTAAAAATATGGGGAACCGTCGGTTTCTCCCCTAAGAAAAAATCTGACCTGGTGGCCGCATTGTCGAAATTTTGACTCTTATTGCAGCAACCGGCGTCGGCCCAGCTCAAAGGCCTGGGCCATGAGGGTTTCCAGATTGAGGACGTCTTCCTTATTATACTGCAGCAAAAGCTCCCGGGCCGTCAGGTCGCCCCGCTGGAACCGCTCCCACAGCAGCACTGCGTCGTAGCCGTTCATGTCCGCCACTTCCGGGGCCCGGTGGATGCCGAAGCGGGGTTCGATTTTTTTGAGGCCGCCCTTGAAGCCCAGGCGGGCCAGGATGAAACGCAGATCCAGGTGTAAGGGAGGGAGGTAGAGGTCGGGAAAGTAGGCCTGGAGCACCGGCACGTCGAATTGGGAACCGTTGAAGGTGACCAGCACCTCGAAGTCGGCCAGGGCCTCGGGGAAGTCCTGGAGATTTTGGCCCAGAACAAACTGGCGCATGGTGCGCCCATCGTATAAACCCACCACTGTCACCGCCATTTCCGGCCACCAGGCGCCGGAGGTTTCGATGTCCAGATACGCGGTTCGGGGCCTAAAGTGGCGGAACAGCCGCCAATGTTCGGCCACAGGCAGGCAGCCAGCAAAATAATCCGGGCGGTCCAAATGCCGGAGGGATTTTTGTAACAGGGACTTGAACCAGGCCAGGCGAGCCGGTCCCAAGCCGGCCACCTGTCTGGCCTGAAGGAAGTCCTCCCAGGTAGCCAGTCCCGACTGCCACATCTGGGCTTCGGTTTTCAGGCCCACCCCGGGGAGATGGACAAAGGTGCGTTTGAGCATGAGAATTTAAGCTTGCTGGTGTTGCCCGGGATTAAAAAGCCGGGCTAAAAGGTGGCCCATCTTGTCCCCAAGTTTTTAGGCCACCGTCCCTGTCCCAGGCACCTTAATTCGGACCGGCCTCCCTCGGGGTATTATGCGGCGCCTCGTCCGGCCCCGGGGTTTCCTGTTTGATTTCGGGAGGCCGGCCCTCATCCATCCGCTGCCGGATCCGACCGGACAGCTCCCGCATCCGTTTGTCCAAACTGGCCAAACCTTCCTCCAGGGACGGCTCCATGACGGTCACTTCCCCTTTGTTCAGGATGAGCCGTTGTAATTGGGGCACGGCCGTCCCGGCTGCAGCCTTCAAATAAACCGGCTGAATATAAATGATGCCTCCGGGGGTGGGGATAAGAATCATGGTGCCCCGTTCCGTCCGGGCCCCTACCTGACTCCAGAGGGTTAACTGCTCGGCAATCTTGGTATTCTGGTCGATGAAGGCATCCACCTGCGAGGGGCCGAAGACCAGCAGGCCTTTGGGGAAATCATATGTATAGATTTTACCGTAATTTTCCCCGTCGCAGCCGGCCACCATCAGGGCTCTCAGGTTGGTCCGGGCCAGGGGCGTCATGGGGCTGACCAGGATGAATTCGAATTTGTCCCGGTTTAAGAGGTTCAAGGTCAGATAATAAGGTTTCATGCGCTCGATTCTGCCGTAGTGCGTGATTTCAGGAAATTCCCAGAGGTCTTCCTGCCGGAAGAACACCCCTGGCTCGAACTGGTGGTACATGGCGTAAATTTCGGTTTGCACATCGAAGATGTCCTTGGGATAGCGGATGTGCTTCTTCAACTCGGCCGGCATCTGGGCCAGAGGCTTCAAAAGGCCGGGATACATGCGGTTGTAACCTTGAATAATGGGGTCCCGCTCGTCGGCCAGGTAAAAGTCCACCGTGCCGTTATACGCGTCCACCACGATTTTGACGGAGTTGCGAATATAGTTGAACGGCTTCTCTGTGGCCTTAATCTCAACCTTCGCTTGGGGCTTTACCTGAGACTCCGTGGGGGGCTTTTTCGCCGACCTCTCCCGAGGTTCCTCCGGGATTACCTCAAAAGGCTTGGAATAAGGGTAGTAGGGGGAGGTGGTATACGCGTCCTGGATCCAAAAGAGCCCCTTTTCCGTGACCACAATATAAGGGTCCTTGTCCAGAAGAAAGAAAGGAGTCAGGTTTTTTATCCGCTCCACGATGTTGCGCCGGATGAGAATCCGGCTTTCGGGGTTGGTTTTAAAGGTGAACAAGATGTCCCATTCATTAAAGTACAGGGAAAACAGCAGCCGGCGAAAGAGGGAATTCACAAAGATGCCGTCCTTCCCCTGGTAATCGGACAGCTTCTCACCCTCGTCGGTAGGGTAATCCATTTCCCGGCTCTGGTTCGGGGCAATGACATATTCATATTTGAGCATGCCGAAGTAAATGCCGGGTTGGGCGATTTTGAAGCCGAAATCCGATTGGGGGGGAATGTCCTGGATGAACCAGGTCATGGGCTCCTCCCCGCCTTGAGCCGCGGGGGTCATAACCGCGCCATAGCCGTGAGTGTATTTGAGACGTTCATTGATCCAGTTGCGCACCCCCTCGGGCAAATCCGTCATGCTCATCTCCCTGGGGGCCAGAAAGACTTGCTGGTAGACGCCGTTCACGGTGTAGCGGTCCACGTCCACGCCGGGGAACTTGTAATAGGTGCGAAGCTCCTGGAGATGGTGGTAGACGTCCAGAAGGACTTCCTTGTCCCACACCGGGATGTTGCGCAGGCTGGTTTTGAGGACGGGCGCTTGCAGATCCCATTCCAATTGTTCAAAGCGATAGTCCCGGTGCTCCACCCGGTCCAGGTCATAGGCTGCCAGCGTGGCCGCGATATTGTTGGCGATATAAGGCCGCTCCCGGGAGATTTCATTGGGTTTGACTATATACTCCTGCACTATACCGGGCAAAAAGAGGGAATACCGGGCGCCCAGGGCCAGGGCGAACAAAATGCTGCTGAGCACCAGTATCTTGATCCCCTTGCGGGTATGGATATAAAAGACCAAGACCACCGCGGTGGAAAACAACAACACGATGCAGGCCCAGATCAAGGGCAGGACCACGTTCATTTCCACATAGCCGGGCCCGTAAAAGATGGCCTCGTGGGCCGTGGTGTACAGTAAGGAGTAGCGTTGCAGGATGAGATCCCAGATGCCCACCACAAACAGGAGAAACACCAGGACACTCAGGTGAATCCTGGCTCCGTGGGGCAAAGGGCGCGCCTGCTTGGACAGATATTCTTTCTCGGTCCAATAAAGCGCGGCCAGTCCCAGAAGAAGCAGGACCAGAGTAAAGACCAGGGTGTGTAAGATAGACAGATAAATCGGCAAAGAAAAGAGAAAGAAACTGACATCCAGGCCATAAACCGGGTCGGTTTGGCCGGTCGGCGGCGCGAACAGGAAGAGCAAAGTTTCCTCCCAGCCTCGGAAAAAAGGCCAGGCCAGGGCCAGCGCCAGGATGAGGCTAAAAGGAGCATAGACTTTGAGGGACCCGGAGCGGAATTTATCCAGGAAATAGCGGTAGCGGGAGCGGGCCAGGATAGAGTCCGAGTCGGGGGCCGAGGTCCCGAGAAACCGGGAGGCCACCACGAAATTGAGAAAAAAGACCAGAAAAAAGGCCAGGCCGAAAAATATCAGGATGAAGTAGCGGTAGGTCAGGCGCCAGAAGAAATAGTTCAGATAGCCCAGGGAGCCAAACCACCACAGATCCACCACGAAGTCCATGAAGATCAGGGCAAAAACGACGTAGAGCACCACCAGACCGACTGCAGCCAGGAGCAGTATTTTCAGCCAACGCCAGAGTCGGGACATCGCCGATCCTTTCTCGCAGCAAACAGATTAGACAAATTCAGGCCAAATACAGAGGAGTTATTCGTGTAAGCTTACCATCAACTGGGGTTTCTGTCATGTCCCAAGCAGGGGTTTGAGTCTCGGGGTGGGGAAATTTTTTTCCGCGGCCAGAGGCGCTTCCCCGGCCAAGGCTCTTGACCTCCTGACTCTCTCTTATTACCCCCAGGCCCGGTGGCACGGGCATCTCGCCTGAGGTGAGGCCGGACGCGGAGCAATATCCCTGGGGGGGGGGGGTGGAGAATTTCCGGTGACCTCGCAGCCGCCTGAGAGGGATATGATTCTGTTAAACACTTAGGGATTCGGCGGGCAGCGCCCGCCCTCCACAAAAACTTTTCCAGACAGTCGCTCATGAGCCTCCGGCTCTCCTAAAACAGGAAAATTTTGGTGGGGCGGGCCTCCGTGCCCGCCGGGACAATGGGCGGCCAGAGACGGCCGCTCCACCGGAATATGGCCACTGAGAGAACTTTTCGAAGCAGTCGCTCATGAGCCGTCGGCTCTCTCAAAATCATGAAAAGGCCGGTAGGGCGGGCGTCCCGCCCGCCATCCTGGTGCGCAGTGCGCACCCTACATTTAAGCCTGGTTCCCAAGCTCCGGCTTGGGAACCCCTTGTTCGCCAAGCTCTCGCTTGGCAAAACCTTCAAAAATATCAGCATCTCATGGTGCGCGGTGCGCACCCCGCATGAAACTTTTCACGGAGCAATTTGTGGTGCGTAAGACGCACCCTACAAAAACTACATCAACCTCAGGTTTTCGGGAAGGCCATCAAGGCCGCCTGAGGAACTTTTCAAGACAGAGGATGTATGTAGGGCGGGAAAGCGAAGCGCATCCCGCCTTTGGGATTTCATTCCTCCTTCAAAATCGCGGCCAAATTGGGCTGCATCGCCCGCCAGGCCGGGTAGGCCCCCGCGGCCAGGCCCAGGGCCAGCACCAGCACCAGGGTTTGCAGGTAAATGTCCGGGGTAAAGAAAAACCGCACCGTCCAGCCGAAGGCCTGCTTGTTGATGACAAAAATCAGCAGTAAGGCCAGCAGGGTACCGGACAGGGCCCCGAGCACAAAGCTCAGGAAGCTGGCCAGCCCGGATTCCACCAACACCATGCCCATGATCTGGCGCCGGGACGCACCCAGGGCCTGGAGCAGGGCCAGCTCCCGCTCCCGGTCCATGATCACCACCAGAAAGGTGGTGATGATGCCGAAAATGGCCACGATCACCGCCACTCCCTCCAGCGCGTAGGTGAGCGCGAAGGTCTCGTCGAAAATGTCCAAAATCCCCTGGCGCAGGTCGGCGTGGGACAGGGTGAGCAGCCGGTAGCGGCCGCCGTAGCGCGCCTGGAGTTCGGCCTGGTATTCTTTGAGATTCACCCCGTCTTTGAGATACAGCCGCACCGCGTTGACCTGGTTGTCGGGCCAGAAACCGCGGAACTGGCGGATGTCCATCCAGACGCTGGGGCCGTCGGTGCGGTAGTCGTAAAAAACCCCGGCCACCTCCATGGTTTGCGGACCCGCGGGCGTGGGCAGGACAAAGGTGTCCCCTTCCCGGTAGCCGAAGGTCTCGGCCAGGGGCTCGGAGATCACCGCGGGCCAGGGACCGGAGCCCGGCGGCTGGCGGGCGCCCGCTGACACGGTGGCCATTATTGCTTCGGTGTCCCCCTGCCGAAACCACAAGCCGCCGTATTTGGCCAGAATCGGAAAGCTGCCGCCGATCACCAGGATATAGCGGTCCTTGAAGGGGATGCGCACGCAGCGGTACAGGTAGATGTCGGCAATTTCCGACTCCCCGCGGAGTTCCGCCAGAATTTCCGGCGGCAGGTAGCGGTCGTAGGCCGCGGTGGAAAAAACCGAGGGGCCGAAGAAGATGTCGCCGCTGATGGAACGGTTGATCCAGTGATTCACGGTCTGCCGGAAGGAGCCGATCATCACGGCCACCGCGATGAGCATGCCCAGGGCGCAGGCCAGGGCCGCGATGGAGACCGCACTCCGGGACAGGGAGCCGGCCAGATAGCGGCAGCCCAGATCGCCGGGCGGCCCGAACAGACGCCGCAGCCAGGGGTTCAGAACCCGGCCCAGGGTGCGGGTGGCCAGGGGAGTGAACAGGGAAAAGCCCAGGAGGATGAGGAA
>CAZLRL010000154.1:3053-6817 GCA_964561645.1 uncultured Desulfobacterales bacterium | reverse complement strand
GGCCGAAGTGGTGCGCCGGGAGTTTCGGGGCTATCTGGAAAGCGGCAGTCTGGACACCCCGGAGCAGGCGGCCCGGAACCTGCTGAAATACCTGCTTGATAATCCCCGCCGGCATCACGGGCGCGTTGTGACCTGAGCTGTCGTAGGGCGCGTCTTACGCGCCAAAAAACGATACGTGAGAACCACCTTACGTAAAGGAACTTTTTAAGCAGTTCTCATGCGCCTGCGGCCCCTCGAAATGATGAAAAGGTTCGTAGGGCGGGCGTCTCGCCCGCCATTTGGCCACGGTTTTGGTGCGTAAGACGCACCCTACAGTTGAAAATGGTGCGTAGAACGCACCCTACACTTCTTCGGCCTCCTCCCCTTGCATTGCCGGAGCATTTAGGTAAAACTGAAAAATCCCGAAACGATCTTCTAATAACCAGCAGGGGATAATTATAGACGATATGCCGAAATCCTTACTCATTGTTGAATCTCCCACCAAGGCCAAGACCCTGCAGAAATATCTGGGCCAGGAATACGACGTGCGCTCCACCAAGGGCCACATCCGGGACCTGCCGAAAAACGAGCTCGGGGTGGATGTGGACCAGGAATTTCATCCCAAGTACGTCACCATCGTGGGCAAGGCCAAGGTGATCAGCGAACTGAAAAAAGCCGCGGAAGGGGTGCCGGATATCTATCTGGGGCCCGACCCGGACCGGGAAGGCGAGGCCATCGCCTGGCACATCGCCGAAGCCCTGGGGGAAAAAGACCACGCCTTTCACCGGGTGCTGCTCCTGGAGCTGACCCAGAACGCCATCAAGGAGGCCCTGGCCCACCCGGTGCCCCTGAACCGGTCCCGGTTTGAGTCCCAGCAGGCCCGGCGCATCCTGGACCGGCTGGTGGGCTACCAGTTGAGCCCGCTTTTATGGCAAAAGGTCAAATCAGGCCTGTCCGCCGGCCGGGTCCAGTCCGTGGCCCTGCGCCTGCTGGTCGACCGGGAAAAGGCCATCCTGGCTTTCGTGCCCGACGAATACTGGACCCTGGCCGCGTGTCTGGCGGCCCAGGAACCGCCGCGCTTCGAGGCCCGCCTGGTCAAACACCGGGGCAAGGACATCAAGCCCCAGAACATCATCGAGGTCGAGGGCATCCTGGATGACCTGGAAGCGGCCTCCTTTAAGGTGGCCGGGGTGCAGAAAAAGCCCCAGCGGCGCAATCCGTCGCCGCCTTTCATCACCAGCAGCATGCAGATGGAGGCCAGCCGCAAGCTGAGATTTTCGCCCCAGAACACCATGCGCCTGGCCCAGCGGCTGTACGAAGGCAAGGAACTGGGAGACGAAGGACCCGTGGGCCTGATCACCTATATGCGCACCGACTCCACCCGGGTCTCCGGGGAGGCCCTGAACGCGGTGCGGGATTTCATCGGCGCCACCTTCGGGGATAAGTATCTGCCCAAAAAACCCCTGCGCTACAAAAGCCCCAAAGGGGCCCAGGAGGCCCACGAAGCCATCCGCCCCACGGACGTCAATCGCCGGCCGGAAGAGGTGCGCCGGTTCTTGAAAAAGGATGAACTGGCCCTATATGAGCTGATCTGGCGGCGTTTCGTGGCCTCCCAGATGGCCCCGGCCATCTATCAGCTCACCACGGTGGACGTGGCCGCGGGGGATTATCTTTTCCGGGCCACGGCTTCGGTGATGACCTTTCCGGGTTTCACGGTGCTCTATCAGGAGGCCTCCGAGGAAGAGGAACAGGAAGCCAAGCTCCCGCCCCTGAAGCAGGGGGAAAGCCTGGAGCTGATAGATTTCGACCCGCAGCAGCATTTCACCAAGCCGCCGCCCCGCTACACCGAGGCCAGTCTCATCAAGGAACTGGAAGTTCAGGGCATCGGGCGTCCCAGCACCTATGCCACCATCCTGACCAACCTGGTGCACCGGGATTATGTCCTGAAATTGAGAACGCGGCTGCGGCCCACAGAGCTGGGAATGTCGGTCAGCGACCTGCTGGTGGAAAATTTTCCCGATATCATGGACCCCAAATTCACCGCCCACCTGGAGGATGACCTGGACCGCATTGCTGAGGGTAAGGTCCCGTGGCGCAACATTTTGCAGGAGTTTTACGGCCCCTTCGCCCAGGAACTCAAGGAGGCCAAAAAGAAGATGCCCCGCATCATCGGGGTGCCCACGGGCCTCTCCTGCCCCAAATGCCAGAGCGAGCTTTTACTCCGTTGGGGCCGGGCCGGGGAATTTCTGGGGTGCTCCGCGTACCCCGAGTGCGATTTCACCAGCGACATCGAGCGCGATAGTCAAGGGAATATTGTGCCGCCGGAGCCGCCGGCTGAAGAACCGGGAGCGCCAAAGCCGGGCAAACCCGGGCCCACGGGCCTTACCTGCCCCGAGTGCGGCAAAGAACTGGTGGTGCGGAAGGGGCGGAAAGGGCAATTTCTGGGGTGTTCCGGCTATCCCCGCTGCCGGTTTACCCAAAACTTCACCTGGAGCCCGGAGGGCAAACCCGTGCCGGTGGAAGCCGAGGAACCGCCGCCCGACGCCCTTCCCTGCCCTATGGAGGACTGCGGCGGCCACCTGGTGAAGCGGCGCTCCCGCCGGGGCCTGTTCTATGGCTGCAGCCGCTACCCCAAATGTTCTTTCACCCTCAACCAACCGCCGGTGGAGACCCCCTGCCCCCAGTGCGGTTTTCCCTGGCTCAAGAAAAAAGGCAAAAAACTCCTCGTCTGCCCCAAACCCGGGTGCGACTACGAGGAACCCTTGCCGGCCGATGCGGCAGCTAGTGGCTGAGATGAAATGTGGGGGAGGGAATTTGAAGGGAGGGCCGGGGGATCATGTACCCCCCGCCCGCCCCTCAACTTTTCCTTCTATCACCATCATCGGCGGGGGCTTGGCGGGAAGCGAGGCAGCCTGGCAGGCGGCCCGGCGGGGTGTGCGGGTGCGGCTTTATGAGATGAAGCCCCACAAATATTCCCCGGCCCATACCTCGCCACAGTTGGGGGAGCTGGTCTGCAGCAATTCTCTGCGCTCCGAGGCCCTGGAGAGCGCGGTGGGGCTGTTGAAAGAGGAAATGCGGCGGCTGGGGTCCCTGGTCATGGCCGCGGCCCTTGCCACCCGGGTGCCCGCCGGCAAATGCCTGGCCGTGGACCGGGAGCAGTTCGCGTCCTATCTTACCCGGGCCCTGGAGCAGGAACCTCTGGTGGAAATTGTCCGGGAGGAAGTCACTGAACTGGCGGCGGATCAGCTCACTATATTAGCCACCGGCCCCCTGACCTCAGAACCCCTGGCCCAAGCCCTGGGCCGGCTCACGGACCAGAAGCACCTGCATTTTTACGACGCCATCGCGCCCATCGTCTACGCCGACTCCCTCGATATGAGCAAAATTTTCCGGGCCTCCCGCTACGGTGCCGGGGAGGATTACCTTAATTGCCCCTTTACCGAGGCCGAATACACTCGCTTTTATGAAGCCCTGATGGCGGCCGAGCAGGTGCCCCTGAAATCCTTCGAGGAGCCCCGCTATTTCGAAGGCTGCCTCCCCATCGAGATCATGGGCGCCCGGGGCTACCGCACCTTGACCTTCGGCCCCCTGAAACCCGTGGGGCTCGTCGACCCCGGGACCGGGGAGCAACCCTATGCTGTGGCCCAACTGCGGGCGGAAAACCGGGAAGGCACGCTCTATAACCTGGTGGGATTCCAGACCAAGCTCACCTATCCGGAGCAAAAGCGGGTGTTTCGCCTCATTCCGGGCCTTAAGAACGCGGCCTTCGCCCGCCTGGGAAGCAT